>CAZTPB010000200.1:0-3709 GCA_964614555.1 uncultured Bacteroides sp. | reverse complement strand
GTCGGGATGACGTGCCTTGGCTCTGTTTGTATATATAGCCTCAATAGTTGAATCCGAACTGCCAGAGGGGAACGAAGATGCCATGCCCGCGCTCTATATCGTCGCGCACCACGATGCCGTTTGCCAACCCCTCAACCTGTTTCTTCCCTTTCTTTCTCCCTCCAACCTCAAATGTGTATTGACCAATGGAAAAATCAGAGTCACGGGATGAAGTGACATCGTTCCTCACTCGCATTTGGTTATAGAAGAAGGTTTCACGCAAATTCCCCACATCGGGCGAACCTCCTGCGAGCACTGTCATCAAACTGGGATTATCCACATACACCTTCTCCACTTTCCCCAATCCGCGCATTCCTCCCGTGTCGTCGCGCAACTGGCCTATCATCCCCGCCCGTTCGAGATAGTAGAGATAGTCAGGTATATTATTCTTGCTCACCCCTATCTCTGCAGCCAAATTCGATGTATTGGGCTTGTATGGTGCCAAGGACGCCACGACCGAAAGCATCTGCTTCAACTTACGGGCAGTGGACATCTTCATGTCGGCATACTGGGGTATGTCGTTCTCCACCGTCTGCGCCACCACTTGCCCCATTCTCAATTCAAAGCCTCCTTCGGACGCAAAGGGGTAATAGCCGTTCTTGAGATACTCCCTGAACAGCGGCAAGGGATGTTGTATGTCCGGCAAATCCACCTGATGAGACAAGATGTCCTCCAATGTGTACACCGATGAAGAGACTCCATGATACATTTCCAAATACTCACGGAAAGAGAGTCCCTGCATCTGATACATCAGCGCCCGGCGGCTCAGGTCGGCTTCCCCTTGCTGGATGTCCAATACGGAAGAGCCGGTAAACACAATGTGCAGGTCGGGATGAACATCGTATATCTGCTTCAATTCCCTTGACCACCCCTTGTACTTATGCACTTCGTCGATATAGAGATTGGTTCCTCCCTCCTTCACAAACTCATCGGCCAAGTCCACCAGGCGATGCATCGTGAAATAAAGATGGTCGGCCGACACATACAGGTGGTTTCCTGCCGCCCGATGCTCCAACAAGTACTGCAATACCATGGTGGATTTCCCTACGCCACGCGGTCCCATGATACCCACCAGCCTGCTGTCCCAACTCACCTGAGTGTACATGTAGCGATGGAAAGAGACGGGAATCCGCTTTAGCACCTCATCCATATAATTATAAAGTGTCACGTCTATCATAGCGCATCAATGAATTGGTTTTCGGTGCAAAGATATACATTTTTCCCTCAATGAGGGACGTTTTTGCCGTTTTTTTCCCTCAATGAGGGATGGAATAGCCTATTTTCGTCCCTCAATGAGGGAAAAAGTAACATTTCCCGATTGCCATCCCCTCCCTCACAGGGAGGGACAGGGTGGGTCTTGAGGGTCTGGGTGGCTCTCTCCTATTTCATTATCGTATCCACCGGGCGCTCTTTGGCCGCGCGCCAGCTCTGGATGGTGACGGTGAGGCAGACGATGACGGCCACGATGAGGAAGGCTACGGCGAACAGCCACCAATGCATGGGAGTGCGATAGGCGAAGGACTCTATCCATTTATTATATAAGGTATAGGCCACGGGGGCGGCCACGATGAAGCAGACCAACAAGACGCGGAGGTACTGCATGTTGAACATCCCAAGAATGCCCCGCGTCGTGGCACCGAACACCTTGCGGATGCCAATCTCCTTGCGCTTCGCCCGTGTCTCGAACAGCACGAGGCCGAAGACACCGATGAGGGGAATAAGGAGGGAGACGATGGCTCCGACAAGGAGGAGTTTCAGCTGCTTCATTTCGTTGGCGTAAGCCTGCCCGAGCACATCATCAGGTTTGTAATAAGTCAGTTTGCACTTCCCGTCAGAGATCTTCTGATTCTGTTCGTCGATGAACCGGACAGCCTCATCAACCTTATCGGGAGAGGCCAGGCGCACAACAAGGTGAGCTCCCTTACTTCCACCACAACAAATGGCCATGGGGGAGATTTCATTGCGAAGACTCTTGTGATGGACATTCTCCATAAAACCCACAATTTCATGATTTCCCACCACATCGTGCAACTTCAAGCCAAATTGTTGACGAGCCGCTTCGTTGAAGATTATCACATCCTTGTCCTCGGCACGGAAGTTGCGTCCCTCTGTCACCTTGATTCCAACCGTGGTCAGGAAGTTGTGCCCTGAATATTCCGCATTGAATGCTATATTCCGGCCATTGTGCTCACGCCCCCATCCCTGGTATCTGTCTTGCCCTAAAATTGCGCTTGACCACGACACTTCACTGATAGCAGGAGAGGCCTTTATCGCCTGCATCATGGGGTCGAGGTAATTGAACCATTTGGACCGGTACGTTTTTATCAGATAGTCATTGGATACATTTACATAAAGCACCACGTCGCGGTCATACCCTACGGGAGAGGTGCGTATGTAATAATGCTGGGCTGAGAAGAGGAGCAGTGCCAGCAGAATGACGAAAGAGACCGTAAACTGAAACGCAATCAGTGCACGACGGAATATCCGTCCGGTGGGCGAAAGGGCAAAGTTGCCGTTTATCACCAAGGCAGGTTTGCGGGTGGTCAGATACCAGGCGGGATAACAACCGGCCATAACAGGGAGCAGTACCACCAAAACGAGCATCATCAGAAGTGTCTCGCCATTCCTGGCAAAGGCAAGGTCGCACTTCAGCAAGTCGTCCAAGAATCCCAAGTGAATGACGACATTCATCAAGAGCATGGCCATGACGACCGCCATCAGGGTGTTGAACACCGCTGTCCTTACCATCATCCACCTGAGCGAAACGGCCCGTGCACCAAGAATGCGCCGCACGTTGACCTCCTTTATCTGATAAGGTACCATGGCCATCGCAAAATTGACATAATTGATGGCGGCAATCACCATCACCAACAAGGCCACCAAGGTCAAAGCCCACACCAAAGTCTCATTCCCATTACGTTTGCCAAAATTCAAATCTTCAAATCTGTTATCCTTATAAAGATCGTTTTGGATAAAATAGACATCACGCAAGGGAATGAACGTAAAATGGGAAGCGGTTTCCCTCAAAAGAGTGCTGTTTGCCAAAAGTTCCTCCGAGATGGCCTCGCTTTCTGCCCCTTCGCGCAACTTGACGAACAAGTAATGGTTCCAACTCCCCTCATCTTTCCACAGTTCATCCCGCTGTTGTTCGCTCAAGCAGCGGTACACTTCGTTTTCCAGGTGGCTGTTGGTGGGAAAATCCCTGTAAACCGCGCCGACGTTCACTTCCGTGTAGTGTTTGTCCCATAGCCCTTTCACCCGACATTGCCGGCCGGCATAGGAGTCAGCTTCGCCAAACAGTTTCTTGGCCAGACTTAAAGAAATGAACACGTTGTGCGAATCGCGAAAAGCCGCCGTATCGCCCTCTACGAGGTCAAACGAGAAGACATTGAACAGCTCAGGCGTGGAGTAGCGGATGTTTGCCATCAAGGGTTCGGCACCTTCATTCTCCACTGGAAGAAACTCCTTTTCTCCATCCACGTAATATATCCCTGCATGGCTTTCAAACTGTCGGCTGCTCTTGACAATCTCCTCCATGAAGGAGGCGATGTAGGTTTCCTGTTCATCCCTTTTTCCAAATTCCTTGAATGCTTCATCGAACTCCTTGTTCCGATGAAACACCTGACACACCCTGTCCGCATCCTTGTGGAAGCGGTCGAAGGTGACGTGC
>CAZTPB010000199.1:0-3777 GCA_964614555.1 uncultured Bacteroides sp. | reverse complement strand
TTCCCCCACTATCCGTTTTCACTTCAAGTTGTGAGGTCGGAAGGTGGGGGAAGAATGAGGTTTAGGAATTCAATATTATTTCTTTGCCAACAATCCTTCTTCCATTCTTTTCAATGTTTCAGCCTTTATGCGTTGCTGATGTTGTACGATAAGGTCATAGTCGCTATCACCGTCACCACCTTTTGACATTACTACCAACAATTCAAGAAGCATAAGGAACAAGAAAAGGAATACATAGAAAGCACCGGCAATCCATTTGACAAATATGATTCGTGTGAAAAGGATTTCAAGTTCTTGTAAGAAACCTGTAGAAGAACTCTCGTACTCTTCCCTCACGATTTTATCTGTTTCAAGTTTGCGATTCTGCAAAAGCACTTTTCTATCAGTATATTGTTTTAGTACTCCTTCAGTTGATTTCCTTTGGTCAATCAAAGGACTTGGGATAAGATGCTCTACTCTTTTTATCTTTTTTTCTTTGATTGGTTTTCCTTCTTCATCATATCCAGTTGTTACCTCCTCTGTCTCAAATGTGATAAATATCTTAGTTGGATTTTTTGAGATTTCTTCATCTAAAACAGCTATTTTTTTATTGATAGAATCAATGTTTATTTCAAGTTCGCTCAATTCTTTATCAATGAGTTGATTTCTTTTAGGAACCTCACTATTAACCTTCTCTGTCAAATATTCCTTTTTCTCAAACTCTACATCATTCTTGAAAATAATCTGGTCGAATATTGTAGAACCGAGTACAGCCATCAATACTGCGATGAATATTCGGGCAGTAGCCATCAGTTTACTCAACTTCCCCGTAAGGATAATGTATCGTTCTACGCAAATGATGATTGTTACAAACACTACTGACGTTGCAAGTCTTCCTATCAACGATTCAAGCCCAATGTATCTTTCTGCAAAACAATACCCGATGGTTCCCCATATAATTGACAGAATGATGATGGCAGACATATACTTGCGCAAAGTCCTTCGGCTTGATTCGCCACACTCTTTCAACAAGGTTGCATTCCATCCGACAAGGAAGCAGGCAAATGTTGTTCCTATTCCGATTTTATTGTCTTCTTTCCCCATTTCCGTTAAGTATTATTTCCGATTTGGCCGCCAGTCCTTTCAAGAAACCTCTTTCGTAGGTGTAGATAGGACTCATCACACTTGTTTCCTTGTTTTCTACTTTCTTTTCCATTTCACCAATCTTTGCCATGTGTTCTTCGTAAGTTTCCTTACGCGCATACAAGGTGGCAGCCTGGTGTGGAAGCCCCTGTTTCTCCATGTTATCGATTTGCACTTGCAAAAGGCGCAGGTCATTGCGATACCTCAAACGGACTTGCTCAAACAATTGTCTGAGTTCATTTTCAATCAACGTCACTCCCGATTCCTTATATGAATTCTCGGGGTTTACCATCGCATCGTCAAATCCCTTTTGTTCAAGGTCTTGCTTAAGAAATGCGTAGATGGCATCTATCGGGAAACCTGTTCCATAAGAGACCTTATACACATTATTTGCCTCCTCGGGGTCGCTATTGTCAATGAAGTCCTCTTCATTGATTTCAGGTTTCTGTTCCTCGGTCAATTGTTCAGTTTCGTCAATTGGTTTTGACTTGAAAAAATTAAAAAATCCCATAATCTCTATTTTTTATTTGGTTACATATTTTCTTGGTACCTTAAACTTTGCGTGTCCTCTCTTGTGACAACTTTCGCAAAGGGTCACCAAATAGCGGTCATCGTAATCCCAAGGATACTTTTTGGAATTTGTCATGGCATGAATGTGGTATTGTTTGTGATGGACCACCAAATTATCTTTGCTCCCACAAATCCGGCAACAGTAGTTGTCACGTTGTATTATTTGTGCTCTTCTTTCAAGCCATCGCTTGTCAAAAAGCAGATGTCTGTATGACCCGTGGTTTTGTTCGACTTCTTTCATGGATTACGTCTGTTAATTTTGTAATTTCCTTTGGTATCACTTGAAGTTTATGACTTCTTTGTCAAATCCCAATACCCATCTTCTTCATTTCCTAAACGCATTTTGTTACCAGAGACACTTACCTCATACACCCAAGTTTCATTCTTCTGATTGGTGAAAGTAATAGTTGAATTCTTATTATACACATAGGTGTAATAATTGGTGACATCTTTTATGATGTAATCCTCAATGAAGGATCCATAACTCATTGTGGCAAAAACTTTTTGGGATGCAGTTCCATTTGAATAAAAAGAATAAGTGATTTCTAATATTACCTTTGTGTCTCCCTCCGTATTAATTTTTTTATTACTCCACGAACCAAGAATTAAGGTTTTGTCGAAAGATTCCTTCTCTTCCTCATCCTCACTACACCCCGTCACAACAAGTCCCGACACCAGCACCACCAGCATCAGTGACCAACTAAAAAAACTGATTCTTTTCATTTTGATTGTTTATTTAAAAGTTTTACGCATTATTGCCTCTCTCTCGTTTCTTTCAGCGACAACAACGCAACCCCTTTCACGCGTGGGTAAAAAAGAAAGCGCAGACGTTCGCCATATCTCGACCGGGTTCACCACAAACCCCTAACACACTATGGGTTAAGTCTGCGCCTGTATAGCGCAAACCCCAATGTGTGTTAGGTTGTTTTCAATAGCTCGCTTTCTTCTTTCGAGGTGGTGATTCGGCCGAGAAATGAGCAATCAAAATGTCTTGTGTGCCGATACCCAGTATTGGGTAAGCACGCCACAAAGATAGACATTGTTTTTGGAACGGCAAAAGGTTTGACGGGAAAAATAGGGGAATGGTGAAAATACTCAAGGTATGGTACGCCAGTACCGTTGCAATGGTACTGGGATGAGAAAGGCGGCTAAATTCATCAAAGAAACACGGTGTTTCTTGTTTCTAAGGAAAATGTACAGATTGACTATCGGATGATTTTTGAGATTCGTTCCATCAGTGAACGGGCAGGTTCAATCATCGGGAGGACTTCTTCCTCTGTAGTTTGATAAAAACAGTTGTAATCACCCTTTTCACGCATGGTCTGCAATTGCGAATAGAGCCGTCCGTCGTCCAACGTGAACAATCCGGTCTTGACGTAGCATCGTCCGAACATAGCCACAACACCTCTATGCGTATTCACCTCATGCTTGTCGTGAATCAGTAATGCCGATACGGCATGAAACAGTGCATAATAGAGACGATTGGCAATGTTGTCCCAATATCCCAACGAACGCAAACCTTCAATTTGTGAAAAGATGGCCTGCGCTTTTTCGTACTCCAACGCAACCAGCGTACTGCGTTCCTCTTCATTCAGGCTCATAGCAACACCATTTTATCTTGTTCCACATTCTTGTAGAAGGGCAGGAAAGACGACTTCTTCCACTCATCGCGGGTATATACGACAGGAATAATGTCCTCTCCGATATCCCATCCAAGGCTGGTAAAAGGGAAGGCCACATTGTCATAGTCCCCCTTTTCAATCTTCGGTTTGTCGAGAATGATGAGCAAGTCCCAGTCAGACCCTTCGTGTGCTTCTCCACGTGCACGCGAGCCGTACAGCAACACCTGTCCGCCTTCGGGGACAATCCGTTGTGCCACCTCTTTGATATGTCCGATTACCAAGTCTTGTTTCATATACTCTATCATTCCGTTCAATGCCGCAAAGATACACCCTTTCCTCCGCTTTTCCAAAGAAACACGGCGTTTTTTGGTTGTAAGCACAAAAAGACGTCCTACAGTGTGGCTTAAAGTGTTAAGTGACATTGAAAAAATAAATTGCTTCAGTTTTAGTCTCTATTTTTGAT
>CAZTPB010000198.1:0-3799 GCA_964614555.1 uncultured Bacteroides sp. | reverse complement strand
ATGGGAGTTACCCCACTGGTGTTTGAGACCAGCGCGTCTACCGATTCCGCCATCTGGGCATCAATCTCTCTCGATTGCGGGTGCAAAGGTACTGCTTTTTTCTTTACCTGCAAATTTTTGGAGCTATTTTTTCTCCCATCCGCTAAAAAAAGTTTCAAACAGGTACTTTTATGAAGGGAGGAATCATATTCTTTCCCATTTTTATAAAGGAAAGTCGGCGAAAATAGCTACCTTTGCAACTGCAAAACGACTGTCATGGTTCAGAAACAGATAAAGAACATCATTTTCGACTTTGGCGGCATCCTTGTCGATTTGGACAAGCCACGCTGCCTGGAAGCCTTCAACCGTCTGGGATTTCCTGAGGCTTCACAATGGATTGACGCTTATTGCCAACAAGGCATATTCGGGAAGTTGGAAACAGGAGAAATCACTCCCGAATCATTCTGCGACGAAGTACGCCGGCTCACAGCCTGCCAAGCCTCAGACACCCGACTTTGGGAGGCGTGGAACCTTTTTCTTGCAGGCATCCCACGGTGGCGCATCGAAGCATTGATGGAGCTGCGCAAGCATTATGTGGTCTATCTGTTGAGCAACACCAATGCCCCACATTGGGAATATGCCTGTTCACACTTTTTTCCGCACAAGGGATTTCAGGCAGAAGACTATTTCGAAGAGATGTTCCTCTCCTACCAGTTGCATCAGGCAAAACCTTCTGAGGATATATTTCGCACCGTGCTGCAGCGGACGGGAGTCGTTCCTGATGAAACCCTCTTCATAGACGACTCTGCGGCCAATTGCCATACAGCCCGGTCATTGGGAATACACACCTATTGTCCGGCTCCGGGAGAAGATTGGCGGAAAGCATTAGGACTGACGGTATCGGACAATTGCGGCACAAACTTTACACTATAATATTATAATAAGGTATATGACGTTCATCAACGGGCTTTCGGACGAACATCTCACGCGACTCCATCCATGCACTGCCACCATCGGTTTCTTCGATGGGGTACATTTGGGACACCGTTACCTCATCCGGCAAGTGGCCGAAGCGGCCACAGCCCGTTCGCTTGCCTCCTTGCTGATTACCTTCCCCGTCCATCCCCGTCGGGTGATGCAGAGCACTTATCAGCCACAACTCCTTTCCACCTTTGCGGAAAAGTGCCGGCTGCTCTCCACCACTCAGGCCGACAACTGCCTCGTCCTCCCCTTCACCCACGAACTGGCTTCGCTTTCGGCTCACGACTTCATGCAGCAGGTGCTTTACGAGTGCCTGCAGGTGCGCACATTGGTCATCGGACACGACCATCGCTTCGGGCACAACCGCAGCGAGAACTTCGAGGACTACGTCCGCTATGGAAAGAATATGGGTATGGAAGTGATACAAGCCGAGGCTTATCAGAAAGACGAGACCAATATCAGTTCCTCCGTCATCCGCCTGCTGCTCAAGGAGGGAGAAGTCGATTTGGCCCGCCAATGCTTAGGATACCACTATTTCTTGGAGGGACACGTCACCGGCGGACACCAGATAGGGCGTACATTAGGATACCCTACGGCCAACCTGATTCCCGACAGCCCGGAGAAAATTATCCCAGCAGACGGTGTGTATGCTGTATGGGTACATGCCGGAACAGCCTCTTACAAAGGGATGTTAAACATCGGACTCCGCCCCACCATCGGACAAGGAGAGGAACGCACCATTGAAGTCCATTTGTTAGGCTTCAACAGCAATCTTTACAATCAGTCCATCCGCCTTGAGTTTGTTTCCCGACTGAGAAACGAAAAAAAGTTCCTGAGCCGTGAAGCCTTGGCTGCACAACTCAGGAACGATGCGTTGGAGACTGAGAGAATATTATCCTGACTGTCAGAACTTCCCGGCAAACTTTCTTACTTTCTTGGCCACACGGGCAAAAGCACCCGCGTCACTTTCCGTGGCCAATGCCCGCTTTGCAGCATCCATCACCTCTTTACGCTCAGCCAATTCAGCCAATGTAAAGGCCGGCACAGGGATACGGCGGAGTTCGTCCAGAGCCAGACAAAGGTCGTCCCATGCTTCCAGACGTTCGCGTTCTTCGCGGGTGATGTGCATCACCGACCCGTGACGTGGAGTGAAATTTCCCCGCGTCGGTGTATCCTGTACATAGTCAAAATTCTTCAAGTCAGCCGATTTACAGAACTGATAGTGCCCGTTGGCATAGCAGTCGTACATCAGTATGTACTCATCGCTATGGATAAGCGGGAACACACTGGAACCCTCCACGGGGTATTGTCCCGTCTTCTGCAAGTGACGGTATTCCACGGTATAAGGCCCCGTAAGGCACTTGCTCGTGGCACGCATCACCCCTTGGCGGGTACGGAAGTTGCCCTTCGGATTCATCACCGGGCGACCCTCATCCTTGAAAAAGAGCACATACTCACCGTTCTTCCGGTCATAGACAATGTCTCCGTCAATCGATGCCGTACCAAAGTCAAAAAGCAATTGGGGTTCTGTAATGTCTGTAAAGTCCTCGTTGGCATACGAATAGAAGATCTTGAAATAAGGTTGTTTGAAATTCGGGTCGTCAGTGGGATATTCCCAATCGTGGCGTCCGATGGAGTAATAAATCATATATTTTTGTGTTTCCTCATCCCAAATGGTCTGCGGTGCCCACACGGCATGCAGGTTCTTTTCGTCGAATCCTTCCAAGTTGGGGAAGCGTTCGGGAAAGTGGATAGCCGTATGTTCCCAGTGCAGCAGGTCGGTACTCTTCATCAGCACCAGTCCGTCGTTGCTCTGCCAACCCTGACTCGAGCGCATGTCGGTCAGCACCATGTAGAATGTCTTGCCATCTTGTGCACGCAGGATATGCGGGTCGCGTATGCTCCGCTTGCGGCTGATGGAGTCCGATGCCACCACCGGGCGGCCATCGTTCAAGGCACGATAGTTGAAGCCGTCGTCACTGAGGGCGTAGCGTATCTGCTCACCGTAGGGGGTATTGTCTGAAAAGAAAGCGAACAGATAGCTTTCACATTGGGGCACAGCCGCCTGCTTCTGTGCCGGGGAAAGGAGCGGTGCAGCCAGCATCAGGCACAGGACGCCCGCCCGTAAGAATCTTTTTTTGTTCATGATATTGCTTTTTATATTTTCACAGGATGTTTGTTTGTTGCCGCAAATATAATGCTTTATTTTGATGCAAGGCACATTTCCCGATAAAAAAACTACCGGAAAAGGCTGTTTCCCTGATAATGGCATGGCGATGCCCTTTTCCTTAGCCAATTTTCTATTTGTCTGTCTTCCATCAATAAAGAAGCCTGATACAATTCACAAAGAGGCCTTCACCTTTCCAGCCATTCGACCTGAAAACAGATTATCATGCATCCAAGCCGTTGGGTTTCTACCCATTAATGCACTTTATTGTCTGTTTTTTTGGTGCACTCACCAAAAATGAGTAATTTTGCACCCAAATATTTTTTAACTAAATTATTGTTTTATGAGAAATTTTACGCTAAAATCGATGCTGACCGCCATCCTGATGTGTGTGGCAGTCGGTGGTTTCGCGCAGGTTGCAGACGGTGATTACTATCTGTACAATGCCGAAGCCAAGCAGTTCCTTTCTCGTGGAGAGGATTGGGGAACTCGCGCCTGCGTAGACAAGTACGGTTTGCCTTTCACGTGGAACTCCACAGAGGGGTCGCTGAAGTTCTTGGACAATGAGTTGTATCTGTTCGAGACCAACGGTACTTTCTACACGGACAACCAATCTACCGGTTTCTCTTTTGAAGAAGCCACAGACGGTTACTATCTGAAGTCAACGGCTTC
>CAZTPB010000197.1:0-3837 GCA_964614555.1 uncultured Bacteroides sp. | reverse complement strand
TGCCCTGCGCACTACGCAAAGACACCTGATATTCCGAAGTATCGCCTCCGGCTACTATGGCGATGATGGGAAGACCCTCCCCCTTGCCCCTCCCTCTACGGAGGGGAGTAGAATGATTTGTATTATCTATATTATTCATGTTTTATATCATTTTTCTGCATTTAGAATATTCCATCATGTAATAGCCGAGACTATTCACTCCCCTCCATAGAGGGAGGGGAAGGGGGAGGGTCTGCCCACCTCCTCCACTTTTCAATTAGCATCGTCATATCCTCGGGCAACTCGGCGGTGAAGAACATCTCTTCGCCCGTGCGGGGATGCACAAAGCCGAGGGTGCGGGCATGGAGGGCCTGACGCGGACAGATGTCGAAGCAATTGTGAACGAACTGCTTGTACTTGGCAAAGTGGGTACCTTTCAGTATTTCGTTTCCTCCGTAACGCTCGTCGTTGAAGAGGATGTGGCCGATGTGCTTCATGTGCACACGTATCTGGTGCGTACGCCCAGTCTCGAGGCGACACTCTACAAGGGTGACGTAGCCAAAACGTTCGAGCACTTTATAGTGTGTGACGGCATGTTTCCCAATCTCAGGGTCGCTGAATACGGCCATCTGCATGCGATCCTTCGGATGGCGGGCAATGTTTCCTTCGATTCTTCCCGTGTCTTCGAGAAAATTTCCCCAGACGAGGGCGTTGTATTGGCGCTTCGTAGTCTTGTTGAAGAACTGGAGTCCGAGGTGTGTCTTGGCATCGGGCGTCTTGGCCACAACGAGCAATCCCGACGTGTCCTTGTCGATGCGGTGCACCAATCCCACTTGCGGGTCGTTGGGGTCATACTCCGGATTGTCCCTCAGGTGCCAGGCGATAGCGTTCACCAGGGTACCGTGATAGTTTCCGCATCCGGGATGCACCACCAATCCGGCAGGTTTGTTGATGACCATCAGCTCCTCATCCTCATAGACGACATCGAGGGGAATATCCTCGGGGATGATGTCGTTGTCGTATCGCGGACGATCCATCATCACGGTAATCACTTCGCAAGGTTTCACCTTGTAGCTGCTCTTCACCGGCTTTCCGTTGGCCATCACATAGCCCATATCGGCCGCCCGTTGGATGCGGTTGCGCGAAGAGTTCACAATGCGCTCGCCAAGGAACTTATCGACACGCATGGGAGTCTGTCCCTTATCGACCACCACACGGAAGTGTTCGTGCAACTCACCGGCGGCTTCTCCCACAGGCTCTATGTCTTCCAAGTCATCCGTAAATATGTCGTCCTCTTTCATTGGCTTGTCACTTTTGTCACGGTCTCATTCAAACCATGAGTCGTCAATCTCTATCGCTTCTTCGGGGGAGGTGTCTCGTCCGATGCCGAGGCTGTCTCCTATCCCCATCATGTATTCGCCACATCCCACTTCCAATGTCAGTGTGGCTCCGAGGGGTACTTCGTCACCGTTGCTCATGGCAGCCCCTCGGTATTTGATGCCATACACCCAGTCCTTTTCTCCCTCCACAGAGTCGTTGGGAGTCAGTTTGAATCCCATGGCCAACAGTTTGGCCTCAGCTTCGCGGAGCGAACTGTTGTCTATCAGGTTGGGCAATGTACGCATGGGGGCACGGGTGGTGTTGATGGTGAGATAAACCGTTCGTCCTTCTTTCACAACAGCCCCATTTGCCGGATTCATGTCGAGCACGATTCCTCCCGGTTGGGTGGTGTTGTAGGTTGAGTCGGACACGATGCATACGAGTTTCCGGTCAGTGAGCAGGCGTTGTGCTTCGTCCAGCATCATACCCTTCACATCGGGTACAGTCACAGCTATGTCGTGTCTGGTGTAGTGCTCCAACCATTTGAACACTCCGGCCACCAGTGCCGTCACTACTATGACCATAGCCAGCAGGTTTCCCCAAAAGAAGAGATTTTTCCTGAGCGAGAAGAACTCCTTTATATTCATCATTTCTTATGCTTGTTTGTTTTACGGGTCAAAGTTACAATAAAATGTTGAAATAATCGCATGAAACGGGAAGAATCGTTTCTCAGCCCCTAAAAGTCAGTCGTGAAAACAAGCTGAAAGGAAAAGAAAAGAGCCGTATCACATGGTGACACAGCTCTTGTTCTTGTCCTTTTAAAACTAATCTGCGGGGAGATTATTTCTTTGTTGTACCGTTGTACTCGTCAGATACGGTCAATTTCTTACGACCCTTAGCGCGACGTGCAGCCAATACTCGGCGACCGTTTGCGGTAGCCATTCTTTCACGGAAACCGTGTTTGTTCTTTCTCTTTCTGTTAGAGGGTTGGAATGTTCTTTTCATTTGATATATTTGTTTTATGTTATTATTCCACTACAGTTTCGGGCTGCAAAAATAGATGTTTTTTTTAAATTAACCAAGCAAACCGACTTTTTTAGCAGATAGTTTTGCGTTTTTTACCGATTTCTTGTACTTTTGCACCCGAAAAACAAAGCTTTAGGGGAAAAACAATCGTTCCCAACGGCCAACAGAGAGCCGTTTTGTACAGATGAATTCATTGAATAGTAATATATAAATAAAAAGAAAGAAAGAGTATGATTAATGCACAAGACATTAAGAATGGAACCTGCATCCGCATGGATGGCAAACTGTATTTTGTAATCGAATTCCTGCACGTGAAGCCGGGTAAGGGTAATACTTTTATGCGTACAAAGCTGAAAGACGTGGTGAACGGGTACGTACTGGAACGCCGCTTCAACATCGGTGAGAAGTTGGAAGACGTACGCGTAGAGCGTCGTCCTTACCAATATCTTTATAAGGAGGGCGAAGACTACATTTTTATGAACAACGAGACTTTTGACCAAGCTCCTATCGCCAAGGACCTCATCACCGGCGTAAACTTCCTGAAAGAGGGTATGGAGGTAGAAGTGGTTTCTGATGCCTCTACTGACACCGTTCTTTATGCCGAACTTCCCGTAAAGGTTGTGCTCCAGGTTACTTACACCGAGCCCGGCCTCAAGGGTGATACTGCAACCAATGCCACCAAGCCCGCCACTGTGGAGACTGGTGCCGAAGTGCGTGTGCCCCTCTTCATCAACGAAGGTGAGTTCATCGAAATCGACACTCGCGACGGCTCTTACCTGAACCGTAAGAAGGAGGCTTGATAGCTACGAGTGACGAGCTACAAGTTTATAGGCACGGATTACGCGGATAACACGGAGAATAACAATCCGCGTAATCCGTGTAATCCGTGCCTGATTTTTAACTCTTAACCTCTAATTTTCAACTTTTAAATTTTAACCCCCTTGCGCTACTCATTCGTCATCCCCGTCTATAATCGTCCCGATGAAGTGGACGAACTCTTGGAGAGCCTTACCCATCAGACATTCACCGACTTCGAGGTGGTGGTGGTAGAGGACGGTTCGGCCATCCCTTGCCGGCATATAGTGGAAAAGTATGCCGACCGCCTGCCCGTACACTACTACGAAAAGCCGAACTCCGGCCCCGGACAGACACGCAACTACGGTGTGGAGCGCAGCACAGGCGAATATGTCATCGTGCTCGACTCCGACTGCATCATACCTCCCGGTTATCTGCAAGCGGTGGAAGACGAACTGACACACGAACCGGCCGATGCCTTCGGAGGCCCCGACCGGGCACATGCCTCATTCACCCCCGTGCAGAAGGCCATCAACTATGCCATGACATCCTTCTTCACCACGGGTGGCATACGTGGAGGGTCAAAGAAGAAGATGGACAAGTTCTATCCGCGCAGCTTCAACATGGGCATCCGCCGCGATGTCTATCTGGCCCTCGAAGGTTTCTCCAAGATGCGCTTTGGCGAAGACATCGACTTCAGCATCCGCATCTTCAAGG
>CAZTPB010000196.1:0-3863 GCA_964614555.1 uncultured Bacteroides sp. | reverse complement strand
CTTCGTGACCATTCTCCCGAAGTCCTTTTATCTGATAGTGAATCTTTTTGCTGATCCCACTATGTTCAGAGAAGCCGTGATAAATGAGGAAGAGGATTTTCATATTATTGATTATATTTGCGTTTGGCCGTAAAGTATCTGAATGAAATATACAATGATGGCATATACTTGTAGAAAAACGTTGTAATTCGTTGTTTCATGTCATTGTTGAAAGATAAATTGGGGCATTTCTTTTTTAAATCGCCGATGACAACTTTGCGTTGCGGATATAATGAGGTATAGTGGGAAAGATACCACAAGACTACGGAAAAACAAGCAAAAATTGTGTCATTCAATTTCCGCTTCCCTTCTTTTGACAGTGACATATTTTTTGAGAGTTGATAAAGACTCTCAATCACAGTATTTGCATCGCATAGTTTCCGTTTACTCATTGTTGACATAATGGATGTCTCATTCCTTCTATACACATAGTGTGTATACGGAATTTCCATAAATCTTTGAGCTTTCAGATAACAAAGAATGGTAAATATCACATCTTCAACAAAAAATAACCCATCAATAAATTGGATTTTATTCTGAATGACAAAATCCCGTCTAAACAAGTTCATAAACACGTATGATTCGTTAGGGTCATAGGCTCTGACAAATCCTTCCTGTCCTTTTGACAGATGACCAAGCAGACCATTCCATATGACACTTTTAGGATAATTCCCTTTTTCTACTTCAATGTTATCTATGGTTGTAATTTTTGATTTCAAAATATCCAATGAATTAGCTGTAGCAATTTCCAACATTGTTCTTATGCTGTTCTCTATCAACAAATCGTCTGAGTCAATGAAGAGTATATATTTCCCTTTAGCATGTTTCATTCCATTGTTTCGTGCCGAAGCTGGTCCTTGATTCTTCTGATGAATAATGTAAATATTGGAGTACTTCTTTTGGTATGACTCAACAAGAGATAATGTTTTGTCTGTACATCCATCATCAACAAGGAGAACTTCAAATTCTTCATTATCCAATCCTTGTTTGAATATACTATTCAAGCACGGAATGATATATTTTTCTGCATTATATGTTGGTATAATGATGCTTAATAATAATTCTTTCATTGCTTTAGACCCTATTTTTACGTAAATACTCTTTATATGGTAAGTTGAAATTTACATAGGCTACATGAGTTGGAACTTGCTTTTCTTTGGGCTCATAAAAATCAGTTCTATTATATCTTACTTGTAAATATTCTACATAATCACGTACAATCATATAATGTTTACCTTCAAATTCTATTTCTGTATAATTCTCAAAAACAGAAGGACGATATGATATTGTTTGAGCCCATGCGCCAAATAATTCTGAATAAGAATATTTTTTTGTATGTCCCAGCAGCTCAACCACCTTCTGAAACACAATAAAATAATCTCTTTTATTTGACAAAATTGTATTAAGTAGAATATTCCTAATTTTATTTTTAATACCTTTCTTAATTATTTTACCTCTCATCATAGTTAATGATCGTCGAACTAAAAACATATCTATATGGCGTAGAAAATTAGTTGGAACCTTATCATAAACTGTAATATCAAGAAAAATTCCTAACACTAAACCATTCTTCTCCACATAAGTTGTATTTTCATTTACAATTTTAGTAATTCCTTTTTCTGTATAGTTTCCTTTCTGATAATTCAATATAGAATATCCTTTAGGCAATAATTTAGGAGCCAAATCAATAAAACGATTATAATTTTTTCGAGTCATCATTAAATCGATATCATCATCCCACGGTAAGAATCCCTTATAAAGGTGTGCACCTACTACAGTACCACCACATAATGAATATTCAATATGGTGTTTCTTACAGATTTCATCTACTATATCTAAAATCTCTAAACACTTCAATTGTATTAGTCTATTTACTGAATCCATAATAATGATTAATCAACTTTCCATCCATCCACCGTTCCACTCTCCGATGAAAAGTTTACCCCCACCTTATATAACTTTCGTTTGTCAGACAAATACGGTTCTGCATATCCTTTTTCTTCAATCTGTAGCAGGGCATCTTCTGCAGTCCCATCGAGTTTGAACTCAAAAATATAGATGTAGTCGGGTGTCTCCACGATGCAATCCACCCGCCCTTCGCTTTGTTGCTTTTCGGTATATACGGTGTAACAGCTGATCATGCGCATCAACAGATAGAAGGTGTAGTGGAAGTAACGTTCACGTTCCCTTTCCGTTTCTTTGCGGCGCATGGAGTAGGGGATGTCTGCCAAGAAAGAGGTGAGCAGTTTACGGAAATCCTCCAAGTTTCCACACTCCAAGGCATCGACAACGTTTTGCGTCCAATTATTGACTTCAATAGCAGACTTGAAATAATTGCTACTGAGTGCTGTTATAAACCCCTCTTGTACTTCGTTATTTGGAAAATCCAGCAAAAAAGTATTTCGGCGCAAATTGCATCCCTTAATGGTCAGATACCCACTTTGGTATAGCATGGGAAGGGGTAACTCTATGTTTGCTTTGTAATCCACAAACATTTGTTCAGGATAAAATTTACCCGCCAATTCATTGATGTTTTCTTGATGATGAGCAAGCAATCGAAGCAGGTAACTTGGTGAACCGGTTTTAAACCAAAAACTTGCAACCCTCTTAACGGAAAGCGCATTCAGAATACTGAAAGGATTATATATGTCTAACAGTTGTCCACTGAAATGATAACCGTCATACTGTCTTTTCAGTATTTGTTTCATTTCATCCGTATTAACATTGTATGTCCTCGCCAGTTCTTTGATTGGAGCATCGAAGTAATGGTAAAGTTCATCTTCCGTAATGCCACAAAGAGCATCATATCGGCCATCCATACTGATGTCTGCCGGTTGGTTAAAACCACTGAACACACTCACTTGCGAAAATTTGGTCACTCCCGTCAACAATACGAATTGCAAATCCTCATCAGCAGCCTTGAACACAGAATAAAAACCTTTCAGAATTTCGCGGTACACATCCTCCAACGAGCGTGTCTGTCCATCTACCACGGTGGTATATCCCGTGTCGAGCACATCCAGCATCGGTTTGTCATATTCATCAATGAGTACCACGGCACGTCGTCCATATTGTTTGTGTGCCTGCTTCAATACGTGGGCAAAACGTTCGCCCAAGGTCTGTTTGTCAGACCTGTTTCCATAGAGTCTTTCCCATTCGGCGATGTATCCTTCTAACTTTTTCTGCAAAATCCCTCCTTGGGTAAAATTGTCACCATTGAAGTCGATGTGAAATACCGGATATTTCTTCCAATCTTTCTCCAACTTGTCAATGGCCAATCCCTCGAACAGTTCCTTCCGCCCCTGGAAATAACACTTCAATGTAGAGACAAGCAGACTTTTTCCGAACCTTCGTGGCCGACTAAGGAAATAAATCGTGCCATCTTTTATGAGTTCATAAATCAGCGCTGTCTTATCTACATAAACAAAACCGTCTTCTCTGATTTTATCAAAGCTTTGTATTCCTATCGGGTATTTCATCGTTCTTCTACTGTTTTAGGAGGGTCATTCCATATCGACGGCAAATTTACACAATATATTTTATTTGCCCATATTGCCTTTGAGTTTTTTTTGCAGGTTGGGGATTTAACTCAATTAAAATTATTATTTTATAGCAAAGTGATACGGTCATTCCCTTTAGCGGGATTCAACGGGTGCTTGCCGAAATCACAAATAAATTGGCAGAACTGCATGACGTGACAAACCTTCGACAAAGGATTATCGCCAAAAAAAACGTCTATTTTATCACCTTATCACCATTTTTTATTACCTTTGCATATTTGAACGACTTTTTTATTATAAAACAATAGCAATGAAATTCATAGG
>CAZTPB010000195.1:2020-3865 GCA_964614555.1 uncultured Bacteroides sp. | reverse complement strand
ATCACTTATTTGGCAACACAAAAGGTTACTATTGATGGCCCTATTGGAAAAATAGAGACAGAGATAAAATTGGCCATCAAGGAGTTTTTCATGAAGGAATACTGCAACCGTAATGTACAGAATTCTTATGTAAGTGTACCTTCTGATGGAAGCAAAGAATTGGTGAACCGATTCAGAGCCAAATTTATCAAAGAGTCCAAGACTATAGCAGCACTAAAACATCCTCACATCATCCGTATCTATGATGTGTTTGAGGAGAACGGTACGGCCTACTATGCCATGGAGTATGTAGGACATGGTTCTCTTAGCGAATTGATAAAGCGGAATGGGCCCCTTGAGGAGGCAGATGCTTTGCGTTATATTCGACAGATAGCTGACGCTTTGGAATATATCCATCAGCGGAAAATGAACCACTTGGATGTAAAACCAAGTAATATCCTGTTGGATGACAAGATGAATGCTGTGCTGATAGACTTTGGTCTCTCGAAACGATATAACGAAGAAGGGAATCAGACAAGTTCTACCCCCGTAGGCATCAGTCACGGCTATGCACCGATGGAACAGTACAATGCAGGTGGGGTGAGCACATTTTCTCCGCAAGCGGATATTTATTCGTTGGGTGCCACACTCTACAAACTGGTGACGGGCATCACTCCTCCGCAAGCAAACGAGGTGTTCAATGATGGCTTGCCGGCCATACCTTCGCATTTGTCCGCTTCTACAGTCCGTGCCATTACAAAGGCTATGCAGCCGGGGCGTAGAGATCGTCCGCAGAGCGTGGCAGCGTTCATGGCCCTGCTGAGTGGTGAGGAGGAGACCACCCTTGTTGGAGAGGAGACGGACGTGAAGCCTAAACCCGACCCCCAACCGATTCCGAAGCCCCAACCGATTCCTACACCGGTCCCGAAACTCTCCCCTTGGAAGAAGTGGGCAGTGCCGTTGGCTGTGGGCATCCTCGCCGCTTTGGCAGTCATCTTTTGGCCGAAAGGTGGCGATACAGGTGGAGGCGGAACCAACACCGGCACCATCAATGGCCACACCTATGTCGATTTGGGCCTGAGTGTGAAGTGGGCCGACCGCAATGTTGGAGCATCCTCCCCGTCAGATTACGGCAGCTATTTTGCCTGGGGAGAGACGAGCACGAAGAGTGACTACTCTTCTTCCAACAGTGTGACTTTGGAAAAAAGTTTTGGTGACATTGCCGGCAACTCCAATTACGATGCCGCGCGTGCGAACTGGGGTGGCATTTGGCGCCTGCCGACAAAAGCTGAATTGGAAGAACTGGTAAGCAAATGTACTTGGACTTGGGTTACCCAAGGCGTTCATAGCGGCTACAAAGTAGTGGGTCCCAACGGAAACAGCATCTTCCTTCCCGCTGCGGGTTGTCGTGATGGGACGTCGCTCAACCGCACCGGAGAGAGCGGTCGCTATTGGATCTCTGCACCCCGCGAGGGCAGTACGCAGCGCGCGTACATTCTCCTCTTCTATAGCAGTTACCACCGCGTGGGCTGGGAAAACCGCCCGCATGGGCAAAGTGTCCGCCCCGTCTCAGACTAATAAAAGTGAAGCGCATCCCTTTTGGGGATGTGATAACCGCTTTTCGTGATTGCGAAGGACTTCTGTTCTATGGTGTGAACCCCTATTATTAAGGATTAAATAAAAGAGTTGTGCAACTGGAAAAAATATTATTATGAAACAGCTTGAAACGGATGAGCAGGCAATAAGAGTAGATGATATGGGATGCGTCTATGGACCACCTCCTGCATTTGATGATGAAACGGATGAGCAGCCAATAAGAGTAGATGATATGGGATGCGTCTATGGACCACCTCCTGCATTTGATGA
>CAZTPB010000195.1:0-1920 GCA_964614555.1 uncultured Bacteroides sp. | reverse complement strand
TGGAGAGGTAGAGACTGTTGCTACCCGTAAAGTAATGATAGGAGTATGGATTATTCTCATTCTTTTGACATTAATGGTCATTACAGTGGGGATATTATTGATATAAACATGAATGATTTACAATTTATAGATCGCGAATTGGCCTATTGGAATACAGAACGTTTGAAAATCGTACATCCACTGAGGCAGTTGTTTTGGGAATGTACGCTCAATTGCAATCTATCGTGCAAACATTGCGGAAGTGATTGCAAAAAGAGTGTTCATACAAAGGATATGCCATTATCAGACTTTTTGCCTGTATTGGATGAAATAAGGTTAAACCAGCCTGGTGTGAAGACGATGGTTTACACAATAGGGGGTGAACCATTGGTGCGCAAAGATATTTTGGAATGTGGAAAAGCCATTACCCAAAAGGGGTTTTATTGGGGAACTGTCACTAACGGGCAGCTTCTTGATAAAGCTATGTTGCGGGAAATGATGAAAGTAGGACTCCGAACGATTTCTGTAGATGTTGATGGGTTGAAAGATGAACATAACTGGTTGAGAAATAATGAGGATAGTTTTGACAGGGCATACGATGCCATTGGTTATATCAAAGAGACTCCTCGTTTGGTATGGGATGTGATAACATGTGTAAACCGCCGTAATTTCAGGTCGTTACCAGATATCAGGCAGATGCTTGTGGAGGCAGGAGTGAAGCGTTGGCGTTGTTTTACCATCGTCCCGATGGGACGTGCAAAAGACAATCAGGAACTGATACTGTCAGACGAAGAATTTAAGGAATTGATGGAATTCATTGTTCAGACAAGAGCGGAGGGAAAAATTGTGCTCTCCTATGGCTGCGAAGGATATTTGGGACAATATGAAGGGTTGGTACGCAATCATCATTATTCGTGTAGGGCCGGACTCACCGTTGCGTCAATATTACATAATGGTGGTATATCCGGTTGTTTAAGTATCAGAAGTGATTACCAACAGGGGAATATCTACGAAGATAGTTTCTGGGAAGTCTGGAACAAACGTTTTGAACTTTTCCGAAACAGAGAATGGATGCACCAGGGAGAATGCAAGGGATGTAAAGTGTTCAAGTATTGCCAAGGTAACGGTATGCACCTGCGGGACGAACAGGGGAATTTGATGCTATGTCATTATAAAAAACTTTCTAAATATGAATGAGAATATGGAAAAGGATAAATATAAAGAATTGAAGGATGCAGGATTGACAGCTACGTCAGCGGCCATAGGTGCAATTGGTTCTACAGAAGTGGTTGGTAAAATCATGGCAGAGGATGAAAAGCAATCACCTCCAGAAATTCAAGAACAAGAGGTAAAAGTGATAATTAGCGATATAGATTTTCACCAGCAAGAGATAGATGAAATGTGCGTCGTATATGGGGGACCTTCTGACATATATCCTGATATTGGTGAATATATAATAGTTGATGATGTCCTTGATATGTATGGTCCGGACCCAAGTATTCTTACTGATTCGGAGAATGAAGGGAATGAAATTGTGCTTATGGATTATGAAATTTCGTCTGTTGATGGTATTGTAATCCTAAACGAGAGTTCATCCGAAACGGAAGATTCTGACTTACAGGATTCTGATGATATGGATCCGTATATGGTGTAAAATGTGAGAATGAGGCTTTGGATAAGAAACTAGTCACAAAGAAGGGTATTACACACACTATTTATTCTTTTTTCATAGAAAATGTTGTTTGACGATAAAAATACTATATTTACCGATAGTTAATCATCAATAGGAAACCATGCAACTAAAACCAAACGCCCTCCTTCAAGGAGGGAAATACCGCATCGAGCGTGTGCTGGGCCAGGGCGGCTTCGGCATCACCTACCTTGGCACACAGGTGGCACTGAACAGGAAAGTGGCCATCAAGGAGTTTTTCATGAAGGAGT
>CAZTPB010000194.1:0-3927 GCA_964614555.1 uncultured Bacteroides sp. | reverse complement strand
CAGCCAACCATTTACCTGTCTTCTGTTGTTCGACAAGCACTACTTTTATACGATTCAGATTTGCCATTATATTGTCTTCTTATTTTCTTGTTTGTCAATAATCTCCCAATGTCCATTCTTGTTGCTTCCTACACGAACAATAAGGCCGGACTTTTTCAATTCACCCAAACGGCGCTTGACAGTAGCTTCTGAAATGCCTATCTGCTTGCCATAAGCTGCATAGTTAAGTGTGTTATCTTTTAAGATTGCTTGATAAAGTTGCTCTGTTATCGGGTCAGCGAACTTGTTTATCGGGTCAATGGCTATATTTATCGGGTCAGAAGCTTGTGATTTCTTGAAAGATTCAATTTCTCGGGTCAAATTTCGGATATGTTCTTCTACCATAAATTCCCGATAAGGAGCCAATGTTTCTTGCTCTCGGGCATCTATCAATGACTGAATATATTCGGCTTTGTCTTCCTTTACAATTTTTGATGGTGTCAAGCCAAACTCGTATTGTAAATGATTCATCACCAATCGCGACATACGACCATTACCGTCAACCCACGGATGAATGGTGACCAACTGAAAGTGAGCATCGAAACTCAACAGGTACTTGGCAATTACGTCATCGGTTTGCAACAAGGCTTTTCTTTGTTCATTCAACTGCTTGCAAAACTCATCTAACTTGGCAGGTACTTTCTGATAATTCATATATGAACTACCACCCACACCGGCTGTTACGCCCAACAAACGGAGGTCGCCTTTAGAAGAATCGAATGTACCTTGCAGGGTATGGTATTCGCTACCAGTATTCTTCATCACCAATGCCGAGAGGCCTTTAAGCATTTCTACCGAAAAGTCGGTATGCAGGCCAGCCATTTGCATGGAGCGTTCGTAGGCGGCTTTTAGGTCGAGGTTCATCATCTGTTCCTGAATGCTACGCCCCTTGGCTGAAATACCTTCATCGAAAAGCAATTGGTTCTCAATCTCCGTTACTGTACTTCCTTCAATAGCGGTGGAGTGCGTAATGAGCGAGTAGAGATAGAACTTCTGATAGTCTATCTGCTCTACAATGCCTAAGCGATGATACTCATCGAGTAATGCCAATAGTTTGTTATATGTGTAGTCCGTACTCATTCTTGTTCCTTCTATGCTTTTGCATCTCATCCATCAGCACAGAGCCTTCACCGTTCTGGCATTTCTGTTCGTCATACAGATTTGCCATTTCGTTCTAATGGATTTAGATTTGCTGCAAATGTATTAAAATAATGGTGAAATAAAGAATGCTTTGGTTAGAATTTGGCTATTTCGTAGATTTTTCGCCAGGTCATTTGATGACAGTCTTTTCATTGCCGATGATGTATATGCCTGGGGAGAGTCCTTGCTTTGCCTCTCCCTTACGTTCTTGTGACTTGATGAATCGTCCGTCAAGGGTATATACATTCACCATTCCTGTAGATTCTGTGGGGATGCTTTCGATGGCTGTAGGGGTGTATGATAAGGCGATGTTGTCAAATCCCAGTATCTTCTCCGAACCATTGCTGGTGTGCACGCCATAGAAACCGATTGTGGTGGGTTTTTTGCCATCGCTTGCGAATGAATGGCTCACCTGCTGCCAGGCTTCTGCATTGTTGGCCGGGGTGAGCTCGGTGCGTGCGCCATTCCCTATCTGTACAAAAACGATGCCGTTGCCGCCTAATCCAGACTTCCATACGTCGGCTGTAAGCTCGTACTCGCCTTCGGGCAAACGCACTTCCTGCGAGAACATGATGGTTGATTCTCCCCAGTTCTGCCTTATCCAATAGGAACGTTCACCACCGTTGGCCGGTCTGGGGCGCGAGGCAAAGAAGTTAGAGAAGTAGAGGTCTCCGCTTTGCAGGGCTGTCAGGTCATTGTTATTGGGATTGGCATAGCTGATGTCCCATCCTTCGGGGATGTAGATGGCTCGGTCGGAACTTACTCCGGAGCCTTGCATCACGGTGTAACTGCCTTCGAAGTCTCCATTGACAAGTGCGGTGGGATATTCCTTCTCCTGGTACTCTATGCCTTGGAATTCGCAAATTTCCTTGCGGGTGAGCGTGGTGTTGTACAGGCGGAAGTTGTCTATCGTACCGTCAAAATCGACATTGTCAGCCGCATAGTTCGTGTCCCACCACTGGGTGCGGCCTATATAGTTGCGAGTGTCTGCTGCTATTCTGGCAAGCATGTATGCCTCGTTCTGGTTGGCCGTTCCGCTGATATTTTCCTCACCGTCGATGTAGATGGTCGTGGCCTTTGTGGCGGCATTGAAGGTTACGGCCAGTTTGTATTCCCGGCCGATCTCGAGTGTAGTGGCCGAAGTTACCATTGTTGTAGTACCACCATTGTACTTGATACCTGCAGAAAGGGGATTGGCACGAAGGAAAAGGCTGTTCCCCGATGCTGAACCGAAGTCGTACAGGCGTGGCGCCTTGTCGAGGGCATCGGCTTTGACTGTGAGCAATACGCTATAACTGCGAAGGCTGTCGAGAAGTCCGTCCTCGACAACGGCATATCCGTTGGTAGAGAAGTTTGCGGCCGTGTTTGCTGACAGGTCGAGCACACCTGTGGCTTTGGCACTGCCTTGAAGGGTCAGACCTTCATCCGCACCATCAAATGTGAAGTCGAGCATGAGGTTCTGGCTGATGTCGCGGGGCATGACCTTTACGAGGAACTCCTTGCTCATGTCGCCGACAAATGTTGTCATAATGACATCAGTGGCCTCTGCAGGGTGGAAGACTTCGCCTGTGGCAGTGAGCACATCCGGGTTGCCCGACGTCCATGTGAGGCTCTTGCCACCTATAGATGCAGGAAGAACGATATCTGAATAAGTCACAGAGGGGAGGGATACGGCCTCGAGCAATCCTGAGTTTATCGCTGCGCGGATATCAGCCTGCTGCAACACTCCTTTGTAGATTTTTGCCGAAACCAGTTTGCCTTCAAACCCGCCGACGGTGAGGTCATCGAGCTTGAGACCTTCTATCTCAAACCTCTGGTCTATCCAACCTTCGCGATAGACCGTCAGTGTCTTGCCATCGTACGTGAATGTGGCGTTCCAGACGTCCAATTTGGTGAGATACCACTTTCCGTCAGTACCGCTGCTTTGGGTGGCCCATGCATCGGATGTGCCGAGCAGGCTCTGGCTCCAGTAGGTGGTTCCACCAATCTTTACGTATGGCTTCATTGTGGTGGCGTCAAGACCATATTCGAAGTCGCCCATCTTCATGAGTGTGCCGCCATAGTTGCTGTGGGCGATGCTCCAGTTCATCATGATGGTGAATTCATTCCCGCTCTCAACGTCGATATTTACAGTCTCCGAGCCTGTCATATCTTTGTTCCAGACTTGCTCAAAATCGGGTGCGAGAGTGAGAAGTTCCGGTGCAGGCAACTGGTAGTCGGTGTTGATGCCTGTGGGATAGCCGCGAGGATAACCAACCCTTACCAACCAATAGTCATATTCACCATGCATCCATGTCAGACGCAACTTGGAGTCGGCCGAACCCGGGAGTACAAACGGACGTACATTGTTGAGCACGGAGTTCGTTGTCACCTGCTCTTTGGCTGTGACGCTGCCACTCTCGTCCACCGTATATTTCCAGATTTCGTAAACTTTGGTCCCGGTGGTTTCATTTGCAGTAGGGATTGAGAGGTAGATATCGTTGATGTTGGCTTCGTCGAGAGCCATACCACCGCTGTAGCAGTATTCGGTGTTTGAAGGATGGAATTTGCCACCTCCGTTGGCAAGGCTTGTGAGTTTCCAGTTTGTACCGTTCCAACGTGCATAATAATATTGGTGGCTGTTTTTGTCTTGGGATATGCGGACCATGGCCACTACAGGGTTCTCGTTCTCATCGAGAGCTATCTGCCACACCCAATCGCGATAGTTTGCAGGTGCATCGAGAATGGTGCCGGGATAGGTGGACTTGT
>CAZTPB010000193.1:0-3943 GCA_964614555.1 uncultured Bacteroides sp. | reverse complement strand
ATGGAACTGATGAAGAGCAGCCGTAAGGATGTGGCCCAGAAGTATATCGCCTACCGCAACCAGCGTAGCATTGCCCGCAAGGCCAAGACACGCGACATGTTTCTGGAGATTATCGACATCAAGTCCAACGACATCACCCGCGAAAATGCCAACATGAACACCGACACACCTGCCGGTATGATGATGAAGTTTGCCAGTGAGAGCACCAAACCTTTCGTGGACGACTACCTGCTCAGTGCGGAGGTGCTGGATGCCGTCTCCCACAACTACCTGCATATCCACGACAAGGACTACTACCCCACCAAGAGCTTGACCTGCATACAGCATCCGCTGGATCGCATCCTGAAGTATGGCTTCTCGGCCGGACATGGCGAGTCACGCCCGGCCAAGCGCATAGAGACAGCCAGCATCATGGGTTGTATCTCCTTGGAGACGGCCCAGAACGAGATGCACGGCGGACAGGCCATCCCGGCCTTTGACTTCTATCTGGCTCCCTATGTGCGCAACAGTTTCATCGAAGAACTGAAGAATCTGGAAGAGCTGGAGGGCAAGGACTACAGCCACCTCTACCAGAAAGAGCTGGGTGATTATCTGCAGCAACCGTTAGACGGTCTGTCGGACGAGCGACGCATCGTGCAACATGCCGTGAACCGCACCGTGGCCCGGGTGCACCAGGCTATGGAGGCTTTCATCCACAACATGAACACCATCCACTCACGCGGAGGCAACCAGGTGGTGTTCAGTTCCATCAACTACGGAACGGACACCAGTGCCGAGGGACGTTGCATCATCCGCGAGTTGCTGAAGAGCACCGAACGCGGAGTGGGCAATGGCGAGACGGCCATCTTCCCCATCCAGATATGGAAGAAGAAGCGTGGAGTGAGCTACCTCATCGAAGACCGCAACTACGACCTCTACCGCCTGGCCTGCAAGGTGAGCGCACGGCGGTTCTTCCCCAACTTCCTGAACCTCGATGCCACCTTTAACCAAAACCCGGCTTGGCAGGCGGGCGACCCTAAACGTTACGAACACGAAGTGGCCACCATGGGATGCCGTACCCGTGTGTTCGAAAACCGCTTCGGTCCCAAGACCTCTATCGGACGAGGCAACCTGTCGTTCTCGACCATCAACATCGTACGCCTGGCCATCGAGTGCATGGAGGTGGAGGACAAGGAACTGCGTATCTCACAATTCTTTGCCAAACTGGACAACCTCCTGGAGGTGACAGCCCGCCAGCTGCACGAGCGCATGGAGTTCCAGAAGACTGCCTTTGCCAAGCAGTTCCCCCTGCTGATGTCGGCCCTGTGGCTGGGTAGCGAGAACCTGAAGGCAAACGACACCATAGCCTCCGTCATCAACCAAGGAACCTTGGGTATCGGCTTCATCGGACTGGCCGAGTGCCTGAAAGCATTGATAGGCAAACATCATGGCGAGAGCGACGAAGCCCAACAGTTGGGACTCCGCATCATCTCCTATATGCGCGACCGTGCCAATGAGTTCTCCGACCGCTATCAGCACAACTACAGCGTGCTGGCCACACCGGCCGAGGGACTGTCGGGCAAGTTCACCCGTGGCGACCGCAAGCGCTTCGGCCTGCTGCCGGGCATCACCGACCGCGACTACTATACCAACTCCAACCATGTGCCTGTGTATTACAAGTGCAGTGCCCGCCACAAGGCTGAGGTGGAGGGTCCGTACCACGACCTGACACGCGGCGGCCACATCTTCTACGTGGAGATGGACGGCGATGCCACCCACAACCCCGAAGCCATCATGCGTGTGGTGGATATGATGGATGCCTACAACATCGGGTACGGCTCGGTGAACCACAACCGCAACCGTTGCATGGATTGCGGCTACGAGAATGCCGATGCCAACATGGAGGAATGTCCCCGATGCAAGAGCACACGCATAGACCGCCTGCAACGCATCACCGGCTATCTGGTGGGAACGACCGACCGATGGAATGCAGCCAAACTGGCTGAGTTGAACGACCGTGTCATCCACGACCTTAACGGTACGCAGACATGCTTGCCATTCTCCGAATAGTGGAAGATACGATGGTGGACGGCCCGGGCATGCGCACAGCCATCTATGCCGCCGGGTGTACCCACCATTGTCCGGGATGCCACAATCCGCAGTCGTGGGACATACGGGCAGGCAGCGAGATGAGTACCGAGGAGATTCTACGCCCCATCCTTGCCGACCCCTTTGCCGATGTCACCTTCACGGGTGGCGACCCCATGATGCAACCCGAAGGATTCACCGAGCTGGCCCGTGCCATCAAGGAACGGAGCACCAAGACCATCTGGTGCTACACGGGTTATACCTACGAAGCACTGCTCACCATGCCTGCCCGGCGGGAGTTGTTGCAACACATCGATGTGCTGGTGGATGGCCCGTTCGTCCAGAGCCTGCGCGACGAACAGCTCCGCTTCCGTGGAAGCAGCAACCAACGGCTGATAGATATACCACGCTCTCTCCGTGCAAAGCAGGTGATACTGTGGGAATAATTAAGCATACAACTACAAATGATACACCAACGAAAGGAAAGTCTTTGGAAATCGACCGACTGGGTGACGGTGGGCCTCTACCTGACCCTCGTCATCTGCGGATGGTTCAGCATCTGCGGAGCCAGCTACACGTATGGCGAAACGGACCTTTTCAGCTTTGATACCCGTTCGGGCAAACAGTTGGTATGGATAGGCTGTTCGTTGGGACTGGGGTTCATCCTGCTGATGTTGGAGGAGAAAGTCTATGAGCTGTTGGCCTATCTGTTCTATATCGGCATGATGGTGCTGTTGCTCATCACCCCCCTATTGGCACGTGACATCAAAGGTTCCCTCTCCTGGATCAGTCTGGGTCCTGTGAGCCTGCAACCCGCAGAGTTTGCCAAGTTTGCCACCGCCCTTGCCCTGTCCAAGATGATGAGCACGTACGGCTTCACCTTGGAGAAAGAGAGGAATCTGCTTCGGGCTACCGCCCTGATTCTGCTCCCCATGCTACTTATCATCATGCAGAAAGAGACCGGCTCGGCCTTGGTCTATGCCGCCTTCTTCCTGGTGCTCTATCGGGAGGGTATGCCCGGAGCCATACTCTTCTCCGGAGTGGCGGCCATAGTCTATTTCGTCGTAGGTATCCGCTACGGAGCCGAACCGTTGTGGGATACCCCCACCTCCTTGGGTCAGGCCGTCGTCCTACTGCTGATTCTCATTTTCTCCATCGGCATGACCCGGAACTACTGCAAGGACAAGACACCCATACAGGCTATGCTCATAGGCTGTGCAAGCCTCACCTTGATGGGGACACTCTTCTGCCTGTTTGTCATTCCTTTCAACCTCACCTACCTGTTGGTGGCCGAATGCGTCCTACTGGCCGGTTACCAACTCTATCTGGCTCTTCGCGAACGCAGCCGCACTTATGCGCTGACAGCCCTGTTCACCATCGGTTCGGTGGCATTCCTCTACTCCTGCCATTTTGTCTTCAACAAGTTGGATGACCATCAGCGCGTACGTATCGAGGTGCTGTTAGGCATGAAGGACGACCCCAAGGGAGCCGGCTATAATGTGAACCAATCCCAGATAGCCATCGGTTCGGGCGGACTGACCGGCAAGGGATTCCTCAACGGGACACAGACCAAATTGAAGTATGTACCCGAGCAGGACACCGACTTTATCTTCTGCACCGTGGGCGAAGAGATGGGCTTCGTCGGCTCATCGGCCGTACTTCTTCTTTTCATGGCATTCATCCTCCGGCTGCTCTATCTGTCGGAACAGCAACAGCATCCCTTCGGACGCATCTACGGGTACTGCCTGGTCAGCATATTCCTGTTCCACCTGTTCATCAACGTAGGTATGGTGTTGGGATTGACCCCCGTCATCGGCATCCCCCTACCCTTTTTCAGCTACGGCGGCTCCTCCTTGTGGGGATTCACCATACTGCT
>CAZTPB010000192.1:0-3944 GCA_964614555.1 uncultured Bacteroides sp. | reverse complement strand
TTGATTCTCCTCTCCTTGATGTACTCCAGTTCACCTTTGGCAAACTCCACGTCTTCTTCATCGGCAATCATTTCGTTCAGCATCCGTTCAGCATCGTCCAGTTCGCCACGATCAATCAGCACATAGGTATAGCGGCGGCGCAGGAAGTTGTAGAAAGGCATCAGGCGTTCGGCTTCTTCCTCACTCGTTCTCATCTGCTTCATCACCGCTTCGGCTCGTGAGTAAATATATCCCTTTGCACCCACGTCCTTCATGTTGCACAGGCAATTGGTGAACTCTTGAGTGCCGTCAATCCGGGTCCTTTGTGCTATATAGAGGTAGAAGAATGCACGGTCGTACATTCCCAGGTCGTTGTAGATGAATCCGATGTAGAAGCAGATTTCGCTATAGAGATTCTCTGTATCTGTAGTCCAATTATTGGGATTGTTCTTGAGATAGGAAAATACCCTGTTGAAGTGGTACAATGCCTGGAAATAGCATCGGTTGTTGTAGTACTTCTTTCCCCAATAGAGGTCTGTTTGTATGGTCAGGTTGTTGTGTGCAATCAACAACCGTTGCTCATCCGTCAACTCCTCCGTATGTCCGCTATTGAATTTGTCCATGGCATCGTCCACCATGTATTTGACTTCCCAATAATCCTTCTCGGCATCCGTCAGGCGCACTTCCAGCATGGTACGGCTACTGAAGGGGATGCGGTTGTCCATATGTGCGTCCAATTCGCTACCTGAGCGGACGATGTTCATTACAAAGAAGAGGGTGTTTTCTGTTGACATCCTTGCTTTTGTCAGATTCACGAACAACTCCTGATATTCAAATCCGAAAGTCAGGTTCAGGCTCTCTATTTTCGTTGCATCCGGTCGTTGGCGGATATATTCGCGTATGTTGAAAGCCTCGATGGCACTGATTTTCGTTACCGTTTCCACTTCCTCACCACATACGATACGTAGGCTTTGCAAGCATCCGAAGTCCGCATTGTCGAATAGTCTTACCAGGGCATTTATTGATAGGGTAGAAGCATCAGGCTTTTCCTCACCCATCTTTTCCCACCTCTCCGTTGTCTTCATCCATTGTATGCGGGCAATGCGGTTTTGGAAAGCCTTGTCAGTCAATAGAGGTAGGTCTATATCATAATGCTCTTTTATCAGCTTGTCCATTTCGGCACAGAAGTCGCGGGCAATGTAAAAGGCATGCTCCATCAGTCGTCTCAGATTCTGCACGTTATTTTCCATCCTTTCGTTCAGCGCAAATCCGTAGGAAAGGTTAGCATATACCGGACTTTCTTCTTTTTCGCCATTGTTCAAATTGATGTTGCATCCCCATCCGCTGTATCTCAGGTTCATGGTATTGGCCGCGAGGAAAGCCTTGTTCATGTGCTCTATCTGGCAAGTGTAGAATGAGAAGTAATGGAGGCTTGCCCAAGTGTCATCTTTTTTTAATACGAAGTGGAAGTATCCTCCTTGAAAAACCACCCAATAGCCGGTTGTAACGTTGTCGTCCATCACCTGTTTCTCCTTCACCTCCACACCCAGTGCCTTGAACAACTCTTCGGGGTCTGTCTTTATGTAGTCATACAGGTTTTCCTCATCGGCTTTTCCGGTTGTCTCTTTTGTTTCTTTAGCCTTTCTTGCGTTTGCATAGATGGCCGTAAAGATTACGGCGATAACGATTACAATTGCTACTTCCATATATACTTTCTTCTATTTGGTGATTTTTTTTAATTGAAAATCAAACAAAGTTCATACCATGCTTTTTTGTAAGCCAAATTGTCTGTATTTGTTTTATTTACAAGACATTATGGCACTCTTTTGAAGGGAATGGATGACAGGGTGTCATAGTTCTCCTCTAACCATTGGGCTGGCATCGGAAGGGGGGGAAGATGATTCCCCTATCTTCCTTGCCGTTAATGTTTTCAAATCCTTCTTTTCTTTTCTGTATTTGACTCGTCACTATCTCCCCTTTCCGAATATTGTTTTTATGATTGCATTGTCGATAAGGGAGGTTCTATAAATTAGTTCCTTTGTTTGTTCCGGTTGGTTTTTTGCTTGGATGCTTTGCTTGTCTTTTTGGTCTTTTTATCCTTATCTTCTTGATACGTAGCCCGCTACGCATCTTCACAGATAAGGATAAAAATCCTCAAAAATCCAAAGCAAATCCTCTCAAGCTAATTTATAGAACCTCCCTTAAAAATACGTATTGACCGCAAAGCGGAATTGCTCAATGAATATTTGCTTGAAGGCCGAAATATTGTTCTGTTCATAAAAAAGCAACATAGCCTTTTTATAGTCGATGCTATCTACAGTTCTGAATGAGATGGGGCAATACCTGTTGGCTATAAGAATTGCATTGCTGGTAATCCGGGCTACCCGTTTATTGCCGTCATTGAATGCTTGAATGTAGGAAAGAAGAACCAAAATGTAAAGTGCTTTTTCAAATACATTATCCCTCGCGTTCACTAAATCGCAAGTCTGTTGCAGTGCTTCACGGATTTGAAACTCATTGTCAATCGGGCGGTAATTTGTACCGATAATACCAACCCTTCTTGTACGGATATTCCGATCCACCCCTAACTCCTTTACGAGCAAACTATGAATATCCTCTATGCGTGAAATTGTCAAATGCTGAAGATAATCCGGATTATCGACAATGAAATCCAATGCATCCTTATGGTTGAGCAACATAATGGCCTCTTCCTTTGTTTTACCTGCGGCAGTTTGTTTCTCTTTTAACAATCGTTCTGTTTCCAGTAGAGAGTACGTATTTCCCTCTATCTGAGATGATTTCCAACTGAGGTCAATTCCAAGACGTTCCATCTCACGTCTTTTCTGTTCTTCTGAAAGGCTCGAAAAATTCTCGGCAAATCGTGTTTGCAAGGCATTTAATTCATCCATTTCTTCTTTTGTAAACAACGCGAGCTTGCTCAACACATCAGGGATGAGACCAAAATTATATCCTGTCTGAACCTCACGTTCGTCCACCTCCTTACTATAATACTCATCTAAATCCACAGGGGCGAACAATGCTGAGGCATAATACCTTGTGGCCCGTGCTTTCCCTTCGGCATAGATATAAAAACTGTTCATCAGTTCATTTACCATCCGCTTGACGGTAGCCAGGCTGACTTCACCATTCATCGCTTCCTCTATCTGTCTTGAAGAAACCCCAGGATGAGTTTTAATGTATTCCAATATCACTTTTTTATCCATAACGCTATCGTCTTTTTAGTGAGATTTTATAAATCGGCTCACAAAAGTATGAAAATCGGCTCAAATCAACAAGAAAATGAGCCGATTTTATGATACAGATGAGCCGATTCCTCTTTTTTCGTCATGTTAAAAGCAATTTTCTTTCATAGAGCCAATGAATCCATCCGTCTGATTCATCAGGATAGTTACTAATTGATAAAATCAGGCAAAACTATCAATTGGAAATGGATAAATGGCGCGTTTTATTCATTTCTTCTTTCCGAATATCTTCTTTATGATTGCATTACCGATTTTGCGTTCCATCCCTGCCCGTGTGGTGGGGATGCCTGTGCTCTTGGCTATCTCTCGCTTTACTTTATTAATGATTATTTCTTTTCCTTATAAGTAATCTTCAAGAGGCGTTTTTCGTTGTCGATTTCGATTTTTCCCAGTCGTTTGAGGATTGATTGCCCTAACAAGAGCGGAGCCCGTTGGTTCTTGATGATTGAAGCTTTCACATTTGCCAGTTTCATTCCGCTGAACTTCAATTGCTTAGGTAAATAACGGTTCTTCTGCAATTTGGTTGAAAAAAGGCAATGCACTTACTTGGCCAACGCAGTATATATCCGTGGGCACTTGAAGTATATATTAATTTGAGGTTTTAGTATATCTTCTCGGAAATGAGAACTCCTATAGTGTTTCTGAATCATTTTAGTGACATTGAAAAAATAAATTGCTTCAGTTTTAGTCTCTATTTTTGAT
>CAZTPB010000191.1:0-3999 GCA_964614555.1 uncultured Bacteroides sp. | reverse complement strand
AAATCTGTCTGAGACAGAAGAAAATCTATCACGTGTCCGAGGAAATTCTGTCAGCTGACAGATGAAATTCTATCAGCTGATAAAACGGAAGCGGACACGTGATAGATTTTGTTGTGCCTAACCCTCTGTCCTTGAGTACTCTATTCCCCGATTGATGTAGCTCAGAAAGGGTTGGGTGGTGCGGAAGAGTTCGGCCACACGGCGGGGCAGGTCGTCGGCCAGCATGAAGTCCGTGTCGGGCGTGTGGCACAGGCAGAAGTTCTTCAGGCGGATATACTCCTCGTAGGGCGTTCCGTCGGGGAATCCCTTGGGATTGCGCTTCAGGCATCCGTCGCGGTCGAGGTGGAAGTGGGGAGCCGCCTGCTGCACCGTCGCTTCGAAGTCGCCCTGTCCGTAGGCAATGTCCTCGCGCAGGATGCGCAGGGCGTCGGGTGTGCAGCAATAGTCGCCCGTGGCCAGCATGTGGGCATCGGGGTAGCCCTCGCCGCCGGTGCCGACGTGGAAGTAGTAGCCTGCAAAGCCCGACTTCTTGCCGCCGGGATTGAGGAAGGCACCCATGTGGGTCTTGTAGGGGCTCTTGTCGGATGAGAAGCGCACGTCGCGGTAGATGCGGTAGGTGCAATCCTTGGCCTTGAGGCCCGCTACAGTGGGGTCGAATCGGCCGATTTCGCCAATCAGTTCGTCCACCAGGTGGTGGAACTTCTCTTGTGCGTGCAGGTACTGCTCCTTGTGGGCGTTGAACCATGCGCGGTCGTTATGCTGTTTCAGTTCGCGTAGGAAACGGATGATTTCTTTCATGGTGTATTATAGTTTCTCTCTTTGTTCGTTTTTATTCTTTGGCCACAAAGGTAGCCATTTATCGGTAACGGACAAAGCACGGGTAGGGAAAAATATTTTTCCTGTCTGAAAAAAACATGAACAGGCTTGGGCGGCTGTTGGGAGGCTATTGTTTCTCGGTCATGTAGGGCCAGTAGCGGACGGGCATGTCCTTGCGGTGTTTGCGCGGATTGAGGCGCTCTTTGATGCAGATGGCTTTGAAGTAGGTGCGCCACAGCTCCTGAAACAGGGGCTCGTCGTCGGCTATCAGGTCGGCACTGAGTTTTCCCGTGTGTGGGTCGAAGGTGCGTCCGTCGTCCGTGAAAGTGATTTCCTTCACCTTATGTCCGTCGTAGTGACAGCCATAGTCGCGCCGGATGTCGTAGATAATCCACGGCTGGTCGGCGAACCGGTCTTCGAAGTGGGGAGTGATGAGGGGGATGACGTTGTAGTCGGGGCGGATGATGGCGAAGTAGGTGCCGTCCTTCGCCTTTTGGAAGCGGACGAACTGCATCATGCGCAACCGCTCGTAGCGCACGCGGCGGAAGGCATCGGTGACGTAGCGCACATCTTCGTCGGTGAAAAAGGTCTCGATGCTCTTCTCTGCCTTCACCGCTTTACATATATAATAGAATAGGTGGAGGTCCAGCTCCGCCTCCTCGGCCAGATAGCTCACGGTGAGCATCGTCAGTGCCTGGCGCGACAGTTTCTTCTCCAGTGCCCGCCACACGCGGCCGGCCTTCTCGCCATCGGTCACCACCGTGTGCTCCGTGTCGTAGAAGAGGGGCAACGGTTCGCCCTCGGACAGGATGGCCGTGGGAAACTCCTTGCGCACAAAGGCATCGAACACGGCCGTCAGCAGGCCGTCGAACGTCCGGTCGTAGCGGAAGATGGTGGTGGTCATGCTGTTTGTCACTATCTTTCACCTATACGTTCTGTCACCGTTATCCGGAGGAAGTCGGTACGGCAACTCTCCCCTCCTTCCGGAGAGATTTCAAGACGGAGCTGGTCACCCGTCTCCAATGTAGTCGTACATACGGGGACGGTGACAAGGCTGTCAGCATTTGCCGTAGCGGCAAAGTCCCCTCTCACTTCCTCGTTGACAAAGAGTTTGTAGCATCCAGCTCCGTCACTCTCATCAAACAATTGCAGAGCGATGTCGGCCTTCACAGCACCGCCTCTCCACTCTGCACTCATCGTGCCTGGGCCTGCTTCTCCGCAAACGACTTTTCCGCCCGATGCGGAGAACCAGCTGCCGTCCTGCACTTCAACGAACGAGCGGAGCCCCAAGGTCCAATTTTCCAATTCATTCACCCCCTCTTTTGCTTCAGCAATGGGGGAAGAGAAGGTCCATTCCGCAACTTTTTCCACGACGGCCCCATCAGCCGGCACAGGCTCCACCCTCCAGGTATATTCCCTTCCCTGCCGCAAGGCGGGAGGTTGCCACGTGGTCGTGTGCTTCCCCACTTCGGCCGAGTAACACTTGCCGCCCGTGCTGTCGATGAGTGTCACCCGATAGCCTTCTGCCCCCAAAGCCGGGCTCCAGGCCAACGTCAGGGGTTGTGTATTCCTTTCGTCCAGCTGTGCACGCAACTGCGCCCGTGCATCTCCGTCAGCCGGGAAGGGGTTTCCCGCCCGGTCTGGGGCGGTGACAAACTGCCACACGGCTCCCCGCCGCAGGGTGTCTGCCAACTGGACATCCACGCGCCAATAGTATTTTGCTGACGCTTTCAGACTCCGCACCTCTATAGCATTGGAGTCCACACGTCCCAGACAGCCCTCATCAAGAGCCTCGCGCGAAGAAGCCAGATAGACATGGTAAGCCACCGCACCGGGAGCCTTGCTCCATCTCAATACTCCGTCCGCATGGGGATAGCCGATGCGCCCGTGGTTAGGCAGGGGGATGAGGTCATACTCCAGTCCTCCGACAGGGCCTGCCCCACCTTTCACCGTCGCGGACACTGTTCCGGACTCGTCCAGCGCCATGGCGTAATCATAAAATGCTCCGGCATCAAACACACGCCCCGTCCCCTTCCGGTTTCCTTTACAATCGACAAAAAGGTTGCCAATCTCTTCGGCCCGTCCGTAATGTGCCGAGGTGGAATCGTGGGTGTACATCTGATTCAGCGGCTTTCCGCTCTTGCAGAAGCTGTTCTGCTCTACCCTCACCTGCGCCCCGGTGAAGTATCCCACGCAATAGGAGCGCACCTCCTCGTAATAGTTGTTCCATACGTGCCCGCGACCATATCCTATGCGGGGATTGCGCTGGGTGGTGCGAATGAAGGCATTGTGATGGTACGACACGTTCTGACGCCCCACATCCTCGTAATGCTGCGTGCCCGAATTGCACACCGACACCTTGTTGTGGTCGTGAAAGCGGTTCCACGAAGCGGTCATCAGGTCAGACCCCATGGTAAAATCGAGCAACCCGTCGTCCGAACTGCCCAAATCGCAATGGTCCACCCACACATGGTGCGATGCACGGAAAGCGATGGCGTCCTGATGAGCATTCCGGATGGCAAATCCCCGTATCACGACATTGTGCACCCCATCGGCACGGAAACCGATACCTTCGAGCACGGCATTCGCGTGAAGGCCGATGATGGTCTTGTCAGACGCCACTTCTATATCCTGCTCGTTCTCCGAGACAATCGTACCTTCAAACAGTATGGTGTATGGTTTTTCAGCGGCACAATACCTGCGCAATTCCTCTTCATCAGTCACCCTGACAATCTCCCCCAATCCGCCTCCTACAGTGCCCTCCAATCCATATCCGGGCATAGCGGCAAAGCCCACCAGCCCGTGCTCCGGCAGTTGCGCCTGCACGCTGATGGCGCAACCAAGCACCAACGACAACATACTTTTTCTCATGATTTCCCTTATTTGTGTCGGCAAAGATAAAGAAAGGGAACAAGCCCACCAAACAAACCAAGAGGTTTCTGACTTAATTCACACTACTAATTTCATTATAGAGAGGTTCCATACATTAGCTTGCGGAATAGGATGTCCGAGCAGGAGAAGAAAAAAATTGTTACGGACAAAGATACAATGTTAAATAATCCCTCCAAACAAACTTTGGTCGGAGATTATGACTACCTTTGCAGCCCGTTTAGGATAACCAATCATTATTTTATGTGACATTGAAAAAATAAATTGCTTCAGTTTTAGTCTCTATTTTTGATT
>CAZTPB010000190.1:0-4041 GCA_964614555.1 uncultured Bacteroides sp. | reverse complement strand
TTTTTTTTGTATTCCGCTCGGTTTGCACTATCTTTAGCTTTGCCCAAGATAGGCTGCACCTCGGAATAAAAAATAAACGCGTGTTTATTTTGTTCTCCGCTCGGTTTGCACTATCTTTGTCCCCGTTTTATGAATATTCAAACGAAGGACATTATATGAAACTGTTATTGTTGGGCAGTGGCGGACGCGAACACGCCTTGGCTTGGAAGATAGCCCAAAGCCCGAAGATTGAGAAACTGTATGTGGCTCCGGGTAATGCCGGCACGAGTAATGTGGCCGAAAACGTGGCCATCAAGGGCGATGACTTCGACAGCATCCGCCGGTTTGTGTTGGAGAATGGCATCGACATGGTGGTGGTTGGTCCCGAAGACCCGCTGGTGAAGGGTATCTACGACTACTTCCAGCAGGACGAGGCACTGAAGGCTGTCCCCGTTATCGGCCCCTCAAAGGCCGGAGCTGTATTGGAGGGAAGCAAGGAGTTTGCCAAGGGATTCATGCAACGACACGGCATCCCCACAGCCGGTTATCGCAGTTTTACGGGCGAACAGCTGGAGGAGGGATTGGCTTACCTGGAGACCCTGCAGGCACCCTACGTGCTGAAGGCCGACGGCCTCTGTGCCGGAAAGGGTGTGCTCATCCTGAATACGCTCGACGAAGCCAAGCGGGAACTGAAGGAGATGCTGGGCGGTATGTTCGGAAACGCCTCTTCTACGGTGGTCATCGAGGAGTTCCTCAGCGGCATCGAGTGCTCGGTGTTCGTGCTCACCGATGGCAAGAACTACAAGATTCTGCCCGAAGCCAAAGACTACAAGCGCATCGGCGAGGGCGACACAGGGCTGAACACCGGCGGTATGGGTTCGGTCACTCCCGTGCCGTTTGCCACCAAGGAGTGGATGCAGAAGGTGGAGGAGCGCATCATCCGTCCCACCGTGGAAGGTCTGGCCGAGGAAGGCATTGTCTATAAGGGCTTCATCTTCTTCGGACTCATCAACGTGAAGGGCGAGCCGATGGTCATCGAATACAACGTCCGCATGGGCGACCCTGAGACCGAGAGTGTGATGCTCCGTATCAAGAGCGACCTGGTAGAACTGTTCGAGGGCGTAGCCGAAGGCAACCTGAACGAGAAGGCACTGGAGTTCGATCCCCGCTCAGCCGTCTGTGTGATGCTCGTTTCGGGCGGCTATCCCGAGGCTTACGACAAGGGCTATGCCATCACAGGCATCAATGAGGTGAACCCCGAAAGCATTGTCTTCCACGCCGGTACGGCCATGAAGGACGGAGAGGTGGTGACGGCCGGAGGACGTGTCATTGCCGTCAGCTCCTACGGTGCCGACAAGGCCGAGGCATTGAAACGTTCGTTTGAGGGTGCAAAGAAAATTCAGTTTGAGAAAAAATACTTCCGTTCGGACATCGGGGCGGATCTTTGATGAGACAGCGGATCCAACAAATGATAATTGCGTCCAAAGCCACAACTCCCGTGGCCGTGGTTTTGGGCGTACTTCTATGGTTGTTCGGTGTGAATACATCATGGATTATGGAGGGGGTATGCCTGTTGCTGGGGATTGCTTCCGTTTATATGTTGGTAGAGTTGAATAATGCCTTCTCATTGTTGGAAAGGCGGACGACTTTTCATGCAGCACTTTTTCCGCTGGTATGGATGTCTGTCCCGCAGGGAGCACATTTGCCGGAAAGTGTGTTGCTCACCTTTGCCTTGTTGCTGGCTGTTTATTTCCTCTTTGGGTGTTATCAGGTTGCAGTGCCTGTAGAGCGTGTGTTTTGCCTCTTCTTGATTGTCAGTGCAACCTCTTTACAGATTCCTCTGATATTGTGGTTGGTTCCGTTGTTCTATATGTTTCTTTTAATCTTCAGGGCTTTGGCACCGAGGAGTTTCTTTGCGGGGATAGCCGGGATGCTTTTTCCCTATTGGTTGCTGTTCGTTTATGCATTTTATGCGGAAGACTTGGAATTGTTCTACACCCCTTTGTACGCATTGTTTCATGGCGGAGGAATGTGTAATGCGACGTTGTCTGTTGGCAGTTGGGTGTCGTTAGGATTCATTACATTACTTTCGGTTATTGGGGCTGTCTATGCTGCTTTGAATGGTTATCGCGACAAGATTCGTACACGTGTTTTCTTGCGCTTCTTTTTGTGGCTTCAGGGGCTTTGTCTGCTTTTCGTGTTGTTTAATCCTTTGACTTTTCAGTTGGTTTCGGGGGTGATGTCTTCGGCATGCTGCATCCTTTCAGCCCATATGTTTGTCTTGGCTGAGGGGCGTTTGTGCAACATCTTTTTTATGTTCTCGGTTGTTACATTGTTATTCCTGATTGTTTGTAACTTATGGATGCCGTCATACAGTTTCTTTTAGAATACGGTTATTTAGGTATGTGGTTGGCTGCTTTTTTTGCCGGCACGGTCATACCGTTCAGTTCGGAGGTGGTACTTGTCGCTTTTGTCAAGATGGGGCTTGACCCCATGCTTACCATTCTCTTTGCCACATTTGGCAATGTGGTGGGTGGTATGACCTGTTATTGGTTGGGGCATCTGGGCAATATGCGTTGGGTAGAGCGCTATTTCAGAGTCAGCCCACAGAAGATAGCCCGTGCCGAACGGTTTGTCCGCGGGCGTGGGGCCTGGATGGGATTTTTCGGTTTTGTCCCCATTCTGGGCAGTGCTATTTCCATCGTATTGGGTATGATGCGTGCCAATATTCCCATCACAGTCGTATCTATGACTTTGGGCAAGTTCATCCGTTACGCAGTGTTGATCTATATTACAGAAGGATTGGCCTCATTGTTTTAAGTTACAATAGTATTTATGGTAAAAGAGTTAGCATGATGAAGAACAACAGATTCATACAATGGGTACTTTGGGCTTTTTTCGGATTGGCAGGATTGTTCGTATCCTGTCATGATGCCCCAAATTCGAAGGGAAAGAAACGGATGCTGACGGTGAGTATCGAGCCGGTACGTTATCTTGCAGAGCAGATTGGCGGAGAGCTTTTTCAAGTCAATTGCATGGTGCCGCAAGGCAGCAGTCCGGAGACCTATGAGCCTACTCCCAGGCAATTGGTTGACGTGGCAGCGAGTGAAGCCTATTTGTGTGTAGGCCCCATTGCATTCGAGCAGGTATGGCTTCCCCGACTTCAAGAGAATGCTCCTCACATGAAGGTGGCGGACTTGTCCGAAGGGATAGATTTCATTTATACGAGTCACTCTCATGGTAACCATCGGCACGAAGGGGGGGCCGATCCGCATATATGGACCTCTCCGGCCAATGTCAGGCTGATGGCGCACAATCTTTGTCAGTTTTTATGCCGCCTTGCGCCGGAAGACAGTGTGGCGATACGCCAGAGGTGGCAGCGGCTTGACAGCATAGTGGTGGATACCGATCATCGTATCCGCGCCATGCTTCCTGCCAAAGAGGGTAGGGGGGCTTTCATGATCTATCATCCTTCGCTTGGCTATTTTGCCCGCGACTATGGCCTACAGTCTTATTGTTTGGAAGAGGACGGGAAAGAGCCTTCACCTTCCCGCTTGAAGGCACTCACCGATGAGGCTCTCCAGCATGGGGTAAAGGTCATCTTTGTGCAACGCGGGTTTGACCGGCGCAGTGCTGAGGCCGTGGCTGGTGCGGCGGGGATGCGTGTGGTGGAAATGGATCCGTTGGGGTATGATTGGCCTACTGTAATGGTTCGCATTGCAGAGGCGTTGAAAGATAACTGATATAATAGGAATAAGATATGTTGCCATTAATCACATTGCAAGGTGTTGCAGCCGTGTATGACTCTCGGGAGGTATTGCACGACATTTCCCTTACTGTCTATGAACGTGACTTCTTGGGAATTATTGGTCCCAATGGGGGAGGTAAGACTACGTTGGTGAAGATATTGCTTGGATTGATACGTCCTTCTTCAGGTACTGTTACTTGCTATCGCAGTGGCAAGCCGGTCGCCAATATCCGTATGGGGTATTTGCCGCAATACAGCCGGATAGACCGTCGTTTCCCTATTTCAGTCTATGACACGGTCTGCTCGGGGCTTGC
>CAZTPB010000189.1:0-4065 GCA_964614555.1 uncultured Bacteroides sp. | reverse complement strand
GAGAAAGAGGCCTACCGCCAACAGACCGAGGTGATGGGCGTGGCCCGCAAGGTGAAGCGTGGTATCGCCTGGTATCCGCTCAGTGTGGGGCGCAGCTACTACAACTCACTCAACCAACTGGTGGTAGAGGTACACCGCACAGAAGATACCGATATCGAACACAATTTCGAATTCGGACGCCCCGTCTGCTTTTTCACACAGAACCTGGAAGGAAATGTGAAGTTCCTCCATTTCACCAGCACCGTCAGCTACGTGGATGAGAACCGTATGGTGGTGGTAGTTCCTTCGGCCGGTGCCCTGTTGGAACTCCAGGCTGCCGAGCGCGTGGGCGTACAACTCTATTTCGATGAATACACCTACCGGCTGATGTTCGAAGCCCTCAATCAGGTCATCAAGGCTAAAGGCAACCGGTTGGCTGAATTGCGGGACATCTTTCACAGTACGGCTCCCCTCTCTACCTTCACCTTTGCCCCCACACGCTTCCCTTGGCTGAACCCCAGTCAGGAAGAGGCGGTCAACAAAGTTCTGTGGGCCAAGGATGTGGCCGTGGTGCACGGTCCTCCGGGGACAGGAAAGACCACCACACTGGTCGAGGCCATCTATGAAACCCTGCACCGCGAGAACCAAGTGCTTGTCTGCGCCCAAAGCAACATGGCCGTAGATTGGATCAGCGAGAAGCTGGTGGATAGAGGAGTGAATGTGCTCCGCATAGGAAATCCCACCCGAGTGAACGACAAGATGCTCTCTTTCACCTACGAACGGCGCTTCGAAGCCCACCCCGACTATCCCCAACTGTGGAGCATACGCAAAGCCATACGCGAACTGCAACAACAGGGAAGAAAGAATCGGGAAAGCCTGCATCAGAAAATCAGCGCCCTGCGTGACCGGGCTACCGAACTGGAGATACGCATAAACAGTGCGCTGATGGGAGAAGCCCGGGTCATAGCCTGCACATTGGCAGGCAGTGCGCACCGCCTGCTGATGGGCACACGTTTCGGGACCCTGTTCATCGATGAAGCGGCACAAGCCCTCGAACCTGCCTGTTGGATAGCTATCCGGAAGGCCGACCGTGTCATTTTGGCCGGCGACCATTGCCAACTGCCGCCTACCGTCAAGTGCCAAGAGGCTGTACGGGGAGGATTGGCTCATACCCTGATGCAGACCATCGTGAAGCGAAAGCCATCGGCAGTAAGCCTTTTGAAGGTCCAATACCGCATGAACGAAACCATCATGCGCTTCTCCTCAGAGTGGTTCTATGGAGGCTCCCTACAAGCGGCCCCCGAAGTGAAGTATAGGGGCATTCTGGACTTTGACACCCCCATGGTATGGGTCAATACCGAAGGAATGGAAGCTGCCGAAGAGTTCATAGGAGAGAGTTTCGGACGAATCAACAAGACCGAGGCCGAACTCACCATGGAGCAACTGCAGAGCTATATCACCCGCATCGGCAAGCAGCGCATCCTGGATGAGCGTATAGACTTCGGCATCATATCTCCCTACAAAGCACAGGTGCAATACCTCCGGCAGCTCATCCGCCGCAATCCGTTCTTCAAGCCTTTCCGCCACCTGCTGTCTGTGAACACCGTCGATGGGTTTCAGGGACAGGAACGGGATGTCATCATCATCTCCCTTGTCCGTGCCAACGATGAGGGACATATCGGTTTCCTCCATGATTTGCGCCGCATGAATGTGGCCATCACCAGGGCACGCATGAAACTCATCATACTGGGCGATGCCTCCACACTGACACGCCACCCGTTCTACAAGAAGTTGTATGAGTATGTCACAAATGCCATGCCACACTAATGCCCAAAGTATCATTTCAAGAAGAAAAAAGCATCTTCGTACAGAAAAATCCCGAAGAACAGGGAGCTTTTTTACTTTTTTTCTTATTTTTGCAGCAATTTTGTAATAAAGATGTAATAGTATTGTAACAAACCTTACCAAAACAAGAGAAACTGTATGGAATACGGATTTTTTGATTTCTTCAAGTTATTGGGTTCCTTGGCTTTGTTCCTCTACGGAATGAAGATTATGAGCGAAGCCCTGCAGAAAGTGGCCGGTGACCGTCTGCGCAACATACTCACAGCCATGACAACCAACCGGGTGACGGGTGTATTGACCGGTATGCTGATAACCATGTTGGTCCAATCTTCGTCAGCCACTACCGTGATGGTCGTCAGTTTTGTCAACGCAGGCTTGTTGACGCTCACCCAATCTATCGGAGTCATCATGGGAGCCAACATCGGTACCACAGTGACAGCATGGATTATTTCCATCCTCGGCTTTAAAGTCAGTTTGGCAGACTATGCCCTGCCGCTATTGGCTCTCGGTGCCGTACCTGTACTCTTTGCTCAAAACAGCAACAAGAAATCTATCGGTGAGTTTATCTTTGGCTTTTCGTTCCTCTTCATGGGACTTTCCATGCTGCAGGAAAATGCACCCGACTTGAAGGAGAACCCTGAAATGTTGGCCTTTCTACAGAACTACACCGACATGGGATTCTTCTCCATCATCCTTTTTGTCCTCATCGGTACAGTGTTGACCATGATTGTGCAGGCTTCAGCAGCCACCATGGCCATCACGCTGATTATGTGCGCCAATGGTTGGATTTCATTTGAACTGGGAGCTGCATTGGTATTGGGTGAGAATATCGGAACTACCATCACAGCGAATCTGGCGGCCATCACGGGTAATACACAGTCACGGCGGGCAGCTATGGCTCACCTGATGTTCAATGTGTTTGGCGTCATTTGGGTGCTGATAGTATTTACCCCTGTGACATCGGCCATCACATGGTTTGTGCACAATGTGTTGGGGACTACTGATACGGTGGTGGCCGTTCCTCTGATGCTCTCGGCATTCCATACAACGTTCAATGTCTGCAATGTGCTTATTCTCATCTGGTTTATAAAGCTCATAGAGAAAACCGTATGCTTCCTCATTCCCAACAAAGACGAGGAAGAGGAGTTCCGCTTGCGTTTCATCTCGGGCGGTATGCTCTCTACGGCCGAACTTTCCATCTTGCAGGCACGCAAGGAAATCAATTTGTTTGCTCAGCGTACCCACAAGATGTTCGGCATGGTACGCTCGCTATTGAATGTCCAAAATGAGAGTGAATTCAACAAAATTTTCAGTCGTATAGAAAAATACGAGAGTATCAGCGACAACATGGAACTGGAGATAGCCAACTACCTGAATCAGGTGTCGGAAGGAAGGTTGAGCTCGGAAAGCAAGCTGCAGATACGTTCCATGTTGCGCGAAGTGACCGAGATAGAAAGCATCGGCGACAGTTGCTACAACCTGGCACGCACCATCAACCGGAAACATAACGGCAAGGAAGACTTTACTTCCAAACAGTATGAACGCATAGGACAGATGATGGAGCTCACAGACCAGGCACTGACACAGATGACCAATCTGCTGGAGAATCCGACCCATACGGATGCAAACCAAAGCTTCAACATTGAGACAGAAATCAACAATTACCGCAACCAGCTGAAGAGCCAAAACATCCTTGACGTGAACAACAAGGAATACGGCTACCAAATGGGGGTACACTACATGGACATCATCGGTGAATGCGAAAAATTGGGCGACTATGTGGTAAATGTCGTAGAGGCCCAGACGGACATGAAAGAGAAAAAATAAATCTTGAAAAAAACTTCAGGCACCGATTACGCGGATTGACAGCTCTTATAGTTATTGCCGTATCCGCGTAATCGGTGCCTAAGACAAAGGAGACGCGTATAATTGAAAGAACTACTATTCCGTCTCTTCGAACGAATCTTTCCCTACTCCACAAATGGGACATACCCAATCTTCCGGAATATCCTCGAAAGCTGTTCCTGCTGCGATACCTCCATCCGGGTCGCCCACCTCGGGGTCATACACCCAGTCACATACTGTACAAATATACTTTTTCATCTTACTATAAATTAATGGTTAGCTCCATGAACAAGGACGGCAATCTGTAAACAAACCCGCAAGCGGAATGTTCACCGGCAACAGCCGCAAAAAACAAAAGAGAGCACACCCACAATGTACTCTCTCGTTCATTCATGT
>CAZTPB010000188.1:0-4118 GCA_964614555.1 uncultured Bacteroides sp. | reverse complement strand
GCGTGTGCAGCGGACATCTGGTACCGGTACCATACGACCGCTATGAGCGGTACCATTGGAGCGATATTCTCAGATACAACCTCCCGCAATATTTATTTCAATACCTGATCAAACCAATCAGCTACTCTTTTTTGAATATTCTTACTGCAAAAATGAGGAAGATCCCAAAATTCAGTGACAAGATTATCTGAAGCATCCTGGCTCTCCCAAACACGACGCATTTCTATATAAGCTTTCTCTACAGAAGGTACAGGAAAAAGTTTGTCTTTCTTTCCATTGAAGAACAACATTGGTTTCGGACAAGCCAAAGAAGCAATGTGCGGATAATCCATGTATTGACGGATACCAGGCAATGTGTTGGCAAAGTCTGATCCGCCTTTTCCTCCACGGTAATCCCAATGAAGCTGATAATCAGTAGTCACCATCCAACAAATGGCAGCACCTGCCTTTACCTTGTCACTCAGGGCAGAAAGCATCCAAGTACGATAAGCACCCATTGAGAAACCCATAGCGCCTATCCGTTCTTCATCCACCTCTGGCAAAGTCGCTAAAAAATCTACAGCATAACAATCTTCATAGGTTGTAAATCCGCTCCAACTACGGCCTAACATTTCAAACACACAGGCTACAGCTTGCTGACTATCATACTTGACTCCCTCTTTACGTCCACGTTCACCCCAAAAGAGTGCATCCAAAGCAAGTACCACATAACCACGCGAAGCAAGATAGTCGCCTACATACTGGTCGTCATAACATCCGTGTGCCCATGCATCGGCATCGGCCATCACCAACGAATCTACTCCGAAGGGACGCACCATCTTTTCTTTTCCTATACTGAAGTGTGCACCATGGTCATGCATTAATACAACAGCCGGAAAAATACCTTCCCCTTCAGGAACCAACAGATAAGCAGGCACACGAGAATATTCCGTAAGATTAAAATCTATTTTCCTAACCTCGTATCCTTGACGTTTTTCTACAGCAGTGACCTCCATATTGTATGAACTGCTCTTGGAAGGAGGTGCCATCATGGCTTCCAACACTTTTTCACGGGCTTCACGCTTCCACTTGGAAAATTTCTTAATAGGACTGTTTCCCCAAGCCATAGGATAGGTAAGTTCAGATTTCAATTTGTCAAGAAATACGGGCATATCTTTCCGTAATTCATGACGCTCACTCACCTTTGCTTCTTCGCCCTTCTTCTTTTGGGCATACATAGGAGCCGTTGCCAACATAAACAGCAAACAGGCAAAACAAAATCTGATATAAATCATAATCCGAGTTCAGCTGAAATTTCCAACATACGATGAATGGGACGCACAGCCTTTTCGGCCACCTCATCATCCACTTCAATGGACGGCCATTCATACTTCAATGTATTGTACAACTTCTCCAAGGTGCCCAAACGCATGAAGTTGCATTCATTGCAGGCACAAGTGCTGTCTTCAGGTGGAACTGGGATGAAATTCTTCTCAGGACACTGCTTCTGCATTTCGTGCAGAATGCCACTTTCAGTAGCTACGATGAAATCCTTACGGTCACTCTCCACAGCATGTTTTAATAAAGCAGCAGTAGAACCCACCACATCAGCCAACTTCAGCACTGCCCCCTTACACTCCGGATGAGCAAGTATAAGAGCATTGGGATATTGCCGCTTGAGTCCGACAATTTTCTGCACAGAAAACTGCTCGTGTACGTGACAGGCACCGTTCCATAAAAGCATTTCACGCCCGGTAATGGAATTGATATAGTTACCCAAATTACGGTCAGGACCAAAGATGATTGGTGTATCCTTCGGGAAACTCTCTACTATCTGACGGGCATTAGTAGAGGTCACTACCACATCTGTCACCGCTTTTACAGCCGCTGTAGTGTTTACATAAGAGATGACTGTGTGTCCGGGATGCTGCTTTACGAAAGATTCAAATTCTTTGGCATCGCAACTTTCGGCTAACGAACATCCTGCATTCAGGTCGGGCACAAGCACTTTCTTTTCAGGACAAATAACTTTTGCTGTTTCTCCCATAAAATGTACTCCACAAAGCACAATGATTTCAGCATTGGTCTTTGCTGCCCATTGAGCCAATGCCAAACTGTCTCCTACATAATCCGCTATATCCTGTATTTCACCAGACTGGTAATAGTGTGCCAGAATAACAGCATTCTTCTCCTTGCGCAATCTGTCAATCTCACTTTTCAAGTCCACAGATTCGTCAATGGGCTCATCTACAAATCCCTTTTTCAACCAATTCTCCTTAACCATACATTAATATATTTCTTTTTTATTTCTTATAAAAGAAAAAACTATGTTGATGATAATATCCTGTTAACTGTGTGGATAATGAAACAGTCATTTTTTTGCTTATTAAGTTATTAAGATTCTATCAACCATTTTTCTCTCTTTATTCACAGGATAGTCCTTTGATAATAAGAGAGCTTTTCATAGTTTTCAACTTTCTGTTTATAAGTGCAAAGTTAAGAAGTAAATTTGAAAAAACACGCTAATTGTTATTGAAAAGTGAGTTTATATAATAGAATTAACTTTCTGCTTCTTTTTTTGGATAGTTCGAATTGATTTTGAATTATACGAATTTTCCATATGACCCCCAAAAAAAACTGTTTTTTTTTCACTCTTCATCCACTGGTTTTTCACAGGTTGTTAACAAATGAATGGGAGTTGTTTACATCTTCTATTGAAATGTTATTTTTGTCATGAGTAATAGTGCTGCTTTGAACAAAAATCACTTAAACCTTTGTTTCTTTGGAATAAAATCTATTTCTTTGCAAAAGATTAATACGTTGGAATAAGTAGAGTATGAGGAAACTGAGTATAATAGAGATGAACCGTATCAGTGCCGAGGAATTTCGTTTGACAGAGAAAATCCCTTTGGTAGTGGTGCTTGATGAAATACGTAGTTTGCATAATGTAGGTGCAGTTTTTCGCACGTCAGATGCTTTTAAAGTAGAAGGCATCTTTTTGTGTGGCATTACGGCTACTCCCCCACACCCTGAAATGCACAAGACGGCACTGGGTGCTGAAGACACTGTGGAATGGAAATATTATGCCGACACGCTGGAAGCTGTCAATCAGCTTCGTACAGCAGGCTATACAGTGTTTGCCATAGAGCAATGTGAAGGGAGTACAATGCTTCAAAATATTAATTTGAAATTTGGTGAAAAATATGCTGTTGTGTTGGGAAATGAAGTGAAAGGAGTAAAACAAGAAGTGGTGGATGCCTGCAACGGATGTATAGAAATTCCTCAATTCGGTACGAAACATTCGCTTAATGTTTCCGTCACTGCAGGTGTCATCATTTGGGAATTTGCCCGGCAGATGATGAAACTATAGCTGACCGTTTTCAACCAACACTACTACACGTTCGACCATGGCATCGTCGTTTTCAGGGTCATACTCTTTTTTCAGACTTGCTCCGAAGAGTGAGGCAAAAGTTTGATAGAAGCTGGCTTTGAAAGGTCCCATGAAAGCTTTTACCAATTCGTATGATGATTGGTTGCATTCTCTATCCACCAGTTTGATTAGTAGTTTTCCTTGCGAGAAGGTGAGTTTCTTCATTCGTGGTGTATATTGTTCTTTCAGAGATTCTTCTACGGCTTTGATGTGTTTTTTTCTGGCTTTCTCGTCGGGCAATTTTTCCATGTATTCATAAGTCTCTATAATGATATGGTTGATTTCTTTGGCTATGGGCAATGTCTTCTTTACGTTCCGCACTAGTTTGTTATAAGCTTTCAGTTGTTTGTTGTTTTTTAGTTTGAGTGGTTTGTAGATATATACAGTACGCAGTTGTATCCAGGGTATAGTGTCTCCTTCATATACACATAAATTGAGCATTATCTGTTTTTTTTCAGTTGTGCTCTGTGCCTGTGCATGGATATTTCCGCTGATAATGAAAATACCGGCCAATATAGCTATATATAGGTGTTTTAACATGCAGCAAAAATAGAAATAAAATCTGTTGGTTACCAAGTATCTTAACTATCTTTTAGTCAGTTAAGATAACTTTTATGTAAAGTTGTATTAAAAGTGTACCTCCGAGGGGAATCGAACCCCTATCTAAAGTTTAGGAAACTTCTATTCTATCCGTTGAACTACAGAGGCA
>CAZTPB010000187.1:0-4239 GCA_964614555.1 uncultured Bacteroides sp. | reverse complement strand
TTGCGCAGGTATCGGAAACTATTTTGGAGTAGATCCTACATTGGTACGTGTCGGCTATGTGGCACTGTCACTCTTCTCTGCAGGTTTTCCGGGACTGTTGTTGTACATCATTCTGTGGCTCATCATTCCCGAAGAGCCCTGATGGATGTTTGAAGAAAGAGAACAATTACATTCTTTTAATATTAAATAATTTAACAAGTAAACATTACCCAGCAAAATACGTTTATGATAAAAGCAGGAATCATCGGTGGAGCCGGATATACAGCAGGTGAACTGCTCCGCCTGCTCATCAACCACCCGAAAGTGGAAATTACATTTGTAAACAGTACGAGCAATGCCGGCAACCCCATAGTGGATGTACACGAAGGGCTTATTGGCGAAACAGATATCGTCTTTACCGACCAACTTCCGTTGGACGAAATTGACGTACTCTTCTTCTGCACCGCCCACGGTGACACCAAGAAATTCATGGAGAGCCACACACTCCCCGAAGGATTGAAAGTGGTGGATCTCTCAATGGACTACCGCATCGAAACTTCTGAGCACGACTTTGTATATGGATTGCCGGAGCTGAACAAGGAGCGCATCAAAGCGGCACACCATATTGCCAACCCCGGCTGCTTTGCCACATGCATCCAGTTGGCCTTACTCCCTCTGGCCAAGAACCAACTGCTCCACGAAAATGTGATGGTAAACGCCATCACCGGAAGTACCGGTGCCGGAGTGAAGCCCGGAGCCACCAGCCACTTCAGTTGGCGCAACAACAACTTGAGCATCTACAAGCCATTTGCCCACCAGCACGTGCCTGAAATCAAACAAAGCCTGACCCAATTGCAAAAAAGTTACAATAGCGATATCGATTTTATCCCCTACCGTGGCGACTTTGCCCGTGGCATCTTCGCCACCGTCGTATTGCACTGCAAGGCAAATGCCGACAGCTTGTACCAGATGTACCGTGAATTCTATGCCGATGCCCCTTTCGTGCATTTGACGGAGAAGAACCTCGACCTCAAGCAGGTGGTAAACACCAACAAGTGCCTCATCCACATCGAGAAGCACGAAGACAAGCTGCTCATCGTCTCCTGTATCGACAACCTCCTCAAGGGAGCCAGCGGACAGGCTGTGCAGAACATGAACCTACTCTTCGGATTGGACGAAAGATGCGGATTAAATCTTAAACCAAGCGCTTTCTAAGTATGAACCTATTTGATGTATATCCCCTTTTCGACATCCATATTGTCAAGGGAAAAGGATGCCACGTGTGGGACGAGCAGGGGCAGGAATACCTCGACCTCTATGGCGGTCATGCCGTCATCAGCATCGGACATGCCCACCCCCACTATGTGGAAATGATCAACAACCAGGTGAGCACACTCGGATTCTATAGCAACTCCGTCGTCAATAAGATACAGCAACAAGTGGCCGAACGCTTGGGGAAGATTTCAGGTTATGAAGACTACAGCCTGTTTCTCATCAATAGCGGGGCAGAGGCCAACGAGAATGCATTGAAGCTGGCATCGTTCCACAACGGACGCACCCGCGTATTGTCTGCCGAGAAAGCTTTTCACGGACGCACCTCACTGGCTGTAGAGGTGACGGCCAACCCCAACATCATTGCCCCCATCAATGCCAACAACCACGCCACTTACCTGCCTCTGAACGATTTGGATGCATGGGTGAGCGAGATTGAGAAGGGCGATGTCTGTGCCGTAATTGTCGAGTGCATCCAGGGTGTAGGCGGCATCCGTATGGCGACTCCCGAGTTTTTGCAGGGACTTCGTGAGGTGTGCGACCGCACCGACACCGTGCTCATCTGCGACGAAATCCAGTGCGGTTATGGCCGTAGCGGCAAGTTCTTTGCCCACCAGTATCTGGGAGTGAAGCCCGATATGATTACCGTAGCCAAAGGCATCGCCAACGGATTCCCCATGGGTGGAGTGCTGATCAGCCCCAAATTCAAGGCCATCTACGGCCAGTTGGGTACCACTTTCGGAGGCAACCATTTGGCTTGTGCCGCCGCACTGGCGGTTATGGATGTCATCGAGAAGGAAAATCTGGTAGAGAATGCTGCACAGGTAGGAGAATTCCTCATGACCGAATTGAAGAAACTCTCCGGCATCAAGGAGGTGCGTGGTCAGGGTCTGATGATTGGTATGGAGTTCGAACAACCCATCAAAGAGTTGCGTTTGCGCCTGTTGAAGGAACAGCACGTCTTCACCGGCGTCAGTGGCACGAATGTCATCCGTCTGCTTCCCCCACTCTGCCTCAGCATGAACGAAGCGGAAGAATTTCTCCACCGCCTACGAGCCATCTTATGACATAACAAAACGGCTCTACAAATTCAAAGCGCCCCCTATCAGAGTTTCTCTAATAGGGGGCGTTTTCATTTACAACCTACAAATCATTTCAACTTATAAACCTCCGTACCGGCGAGGAGGAAGCAACCGATGCCGTAGTCTTCGAAGTCGGGGACACTGTCATAGGCAACGGGTTGTCCGTCTTTAGGCTCCTTGCCTGTGCCTTGTACGTAGCCGAGGAAACCGTTCTTGTGTACACACTCCTTCACCATGGCATTCCAGGCTTTAAGGAGCACAGGGAGGTATTCTTCGCGATCGAGGATTCCGTTGCGCACACCCCATGCCATACCATAGACGAAGAGTGATGTGCCGCTGGTCTCCTTACCACCAAAGTTGCTTTCATCGTGAAGGCTTACATTCCAATATCCGTCCGCACGTTGGCAAGCTTTCAGGGCTTTGCTCATAGCCTTGAAGTCGGCCAGATAGTCGGCATAGTGTTTCTCGTCAGCAGGAATTTCATTCATCACGCGCACAAGGGCTGCATATACCCAGCCGTTTCCGCGTGACCAGTAGCAATCTTCACCGTTCGGTTCTTTGTAGGGAGGGTCGAAGTCATGGTCGCGCCACCAAAGTCCGTCCTTGGGGTTGTACATGCCGGCTTCGCCATGCTGGTTGCGGGTGTATTCATACATGTCCCACATTTTGTCGAAGTAGCGTTGGTCGTTGCCCTTTTCCACACCCATCTTGGCGAGCACGGGCATTCCCATCTGTATGGCATCAATCCACCACCAGTCGTTCACTTGCGGTGTATTTATCAACATATTCATACAGGCATCTATGCTCCGTATCATACGGCGTTCGCCCGTCTTGCGGTACATGTCGATGTAGGTCTGTCCGCAACAGTAGTTGTCGGCATCGCGGTGCTGGCTACCGCCTCGCACCATCCATTTGTGCGCCTCACCCCACTGGTAGGTGTAGTCGTAGAGTTCCTCCAAGGGATAGATGTCATAGAGTGCCATCACTCCTTCGTAATAGACGCCTCTTGTCCAAAGGTTGCTGGTGCGCATCTTGTTGCGCACGAAGGTCGGACATCCCGGGTCAGGGTTCTTGCGCATGAAGTACTTGTTGACAGAGAGCAAAGTTTCCAATGTAGCTTTCTTGTCGGGGAGTTCTTGTGCTTGTGTGATGCCGATGCCTGCAAAGAGAAAAAGCAGGGCTGCAAAAAACATTTTCTTCATCTGAATTCTAATAGGTTTATGGTTAGTTTCTATTTCTTTTCTGCAATGTGGGGCAAAGATAAGTATAAATTATTGATTGAGCAAGGAAAAGTGCACTTAGGTGTATTCCGCAAATCTTCTTTATCTTGGCCATACCTCTTGCAGATAGATGGCATCGAGGCTCCAGGTGGCTACTCCGTTGGTGCTTATCGTCGGTTCTTCCAGCAACGGATTGAGCACTTCGGGGCAAGGCACAGTGTCGGTTCTCAAACTTGATACCGTGTCGGGATAGTCGCGGCGCAGCAAGAGTTTCCATGCCTCTTCACCCGCTTCGGGATTGTAGCCGTGGTATGCGGCATAGGCCGGCAGGCGGGGGATGCGGAAGGCACTTCCGTTCAATTCTTCTGCCTTTTGATGGTAGAGACGTGTGTGGTGTAGCCAAGTCTTTTTCCACTCAGGAAGGGGAATCATCTCATTCATCTCGTTGACAATCTCAAACCCTCCCATTAGTGAGAGCAGGTGGTTGGTATTCTGCAAGGTTGTGTCCCCTTCGTGGGTGATGATACCTGTGGCTGGGTCGAATCCCAGTGCTTTAGGCCCTGTGAATATACCATTGGGCAAAGCGGCTATGCTTTTCATGCCGACCACTATCATGTCGCGGTATTTGGTATCGCCCGTGCGCTCCCATTGGGTCATCCAGTTGCCGGCGTACGCAAGCCAGTCGG
>CAZTPB010000186.1:0-4291 GCA_964614555.1 uncultured Bacteroides sp. | reverse complement strand
TTGAACTTCCTCCGTAAGTACTAAAAAAAACGAGTTACGGAGGAATAAAAATTAAAAATACTCTTCCGTAACTCTCTTTTTCTTTGCGAAGGAATAAAAATCGTGCAATATGACTACTGTTCATGCTTGGCGAATAGTAATAGCTATCGGGATGCCAAATTCAAGGGATAAAGTTGTTATTGTGAGATAAAAGCATTATTTTTGCGGACAAATTAGGAGTGTCACTCCTAATTTGTCCAATAAGGTGATAATAATATGTATAAGAACTCAAGCGTCCTCTATTGGGATTGTTGAACTATCGGCATATTCAAAACAGGAATCAATTTATCATGAAAAGAAGGAAAACAAACAATAACGGTGACAAAAGCAAAAAGAATACAACCCCCAAAGTCAGTTATCATTACAAGCCGGAGAACATGACGCTGGAACAATGGCAAGTAGCTCTGCGGCAACAAGTCGCGGCTAAAGAATCATTCAACATTTCGGAAGACACAATCACTGACGCTCCGGGATACTACACGGTGGGAAACTATGCGACTAAGAGGGAATATCGGGTGGTGTTCCGTGGCGAGGAGAGTCCGTGGAACTATTGTTCGTGTATGGACTTCAAGACCAGCCGTTTGGGGACTTGCAAGCACATCGAGGCTGTGAAACTATGGATAAAGGAGCACCGCAAGCGCATACACCGCGAACGCCCGCCCTATACCTCCATGTACCTTTCCTATAAAGGGGAACGCAAGGTGTGCCTGCGCATAGGCACCGACCATGAAGAGGAGTTCCGCAAACTGGCCTCTTCCTACTTTACGCCCAATGGGGTGATGAGACCCGAGGCTTTGAATCATATCACAGAATTCTTGAGTGCAGCTATCCGTATTGACAACTCTTTCCGTTGGTATTCCGATGCATTCAGTTTTATAGTAGAACAAAAGGAACGTAAGCATCGTGAACGCATCATGAGTGAGCCATCCCAAGCAGGGTTGGACAACCTGTTGCGCGTTCCGCTCTATCCCTATCAAAAAGAGGGTATCCGTTTTGCTTTCCAAGCGGGAAAATCCATCATTGCAGACGAAATGGGTTTGGGCAAGACCATACAGGCCATCGGTACGGCCGAATTGATGAAAAAGTATAAGCTGATAAGTTCTGTATTGATTCTTTGCCCTACCTCATTGAAATATCAGTGGAAGAAGGAGATAGAGAAGTTCACCCACTCAACGGTCATCGTGATAGAGGGAAACCACCTTACAAGACGAAAACTTTACGATGCGGAGGAATTCTACAAGATAGTGTCGTATAACAGTATGAGCAACGACATAAAGATTCTTGGAGCATTGCATACCGACTTTCTGATTATGGACGAGGTGCAACGGTTGAAGAACTGGAAGACTCAGATTTCACAATCGGCTCGTCGCATCGAGGCCGACTATGCAGTGGTACTATCGGGAACTCCTTTGGAAAACAAATTGGAGGAGCTGTATTCGGTGGCACAGTTTGTGGACCAGTATTGCTTAGGACCTTATTATCAGTTCATGAACGAAACGGTGGTCACCAACGAGACAGGAAAAGTGGTTGGCTACAAGAACCTGAACGAAGTGGGCAAGCGTTTGAGTGCAGTCCTTATCCGCAGACGGAAACGTGACGTGGCCTTACAGCTTCCCGAACGTCAGGACAAGATTCTGTTCGTCCCAATGACCAAGGAACAGCGCGAAATGCACGACGAGTACCAACATCAGGTAAGTATGTTGGTGTATAAATGGACCCGACACCGTTTCCTCAGCGAAAAGGATCGCAAACGCCTGCTGCTCTTCCTGAGCCAAATGCGCATGGTGTGCGACAGCACTTATATTCTTGACCAGAAAAGCCGTTTCGATACCAAGATAGAAGAGACCATGAACATCCTCAGCAGTGTATTTGAGAGTGGCGATGAAAAGGTGGTCATCTTCAGCCAATGGGAACGCATGGCCCGCCTGGTAGCTGCGGAACTGGACAAGATGGGCATACAATACGAATATCTGCATGGAGGAGTCCCCTCAGAGAAGCGAAAGGATTTGATGGAGAACTTCACCACAAACCCCGAAAGCCGTGTTTTCTTATCTACGGATGCAGGAAGCACAGGACTAAACCTACAGGCGGCCTCTATCCTTATCAATCTGGACCTCCCATGGAATCCCGCCGTGCTTGAACAACGCATCGCCCGCATCTATCGCTTGGGGCAACAGCGCAACATCCAGGTTATCAACATGGTGGCCAGCCAGACCATCGAGGAGCGTATGCTCAGTACACTGAACTTCAAATCCTCCCTTTTTGAAGGCATCCTGGACAATGGCTCCGACTCTATTTTGTTGGAAGACAGCAAGCTGGACAAGATTATGGACTCCATCAAGGAAATAGTGGAACCGACAGAAGAGGAAAACAATACAGCATCGGATGTTTCAACAGAAGATGTAGAAAAGGTTGTGACACCCTCGGAGGACTCCTCTCCCACTCCACAAGCCGGACCCGCATTGCAAGACCCCACATTGCCTTTTGAAGAGGATGTCCCGATGGAAAAGGACACGACTACAACTCCACCCCATGAACCATCCAATCCCCAAGAATTGCTCCAACAGGGCTTCTCTTTTTTCAGCGGCTTGGCCAAAACGCTGCAATCACCCGAAGCCACCAAGCAGTTGGTTGACTCCATCGTAAAAGTTGATGAAAAGACTGGCGAAACGTCCTTGCACATCCCCATCCCCAACAAAGAAAGCGTAACGAATGTGTTAGGAATGCTTGGCAAACTGTTCGGGTGATAAAAAGATGGACTATGAAAGTCAGCAGCTTGACTATGAAAGTGCACGCACGGACTATGGAAATCCATAATCTCTCTTCAATTTCTTGGAAAAGTGGCGAAATAAAGCGATTTTTCCTTGGAAAAGTGGCAGAAATAGCTTACTTTTGCCTTAGAAAAGTGGAAATATTATGCTGAAAAGAAAAATAAGCCGCTATATAATAGACTATTACGAATCAACCCGCAACGCTTTGCTCATTACAGGAGCAAGACAGACGGGTAAGACATTCTCTATACGAGAGTTTGGCAAGACATTCAAGGCATTCGTGGAAATTAACTTTGTAGAAAACCCCGAAGCTGTTGAAATATTCAAGAATGCACACAGCAGCAGCGACATCCTGTTGCGCCTGTCAGCCATGACCAACGTACCACTCATCAAAGGGGAAACCCTAATCTTCTTTGACGAAGTACAGAAATGCCCGGAGATTGTCACAGCCATCAAGTTTCTGGTAAACGAAGGTTCTTACCGATATATCCTCAGTGGCTCCTTGTTGGGTGTGGAACTGAAAGACCTGCGCTCTGAACCCGTAGGGTATATGGGTGTCAAAGACATGTATCCGCTCGACTTTGAAGAGTTCATATCGTGCGTAGGAGTCAGCGACGAAGTCATCTCTTCTATCCGTCAAGCATGGGAACAGCGTACTCCGGTTGACGAATTTGTCCACACAAAGATGATGGAGCTTTTCCGTCTCTACCTGATTGTAGGCGGTATGCCTGCGGCCGTCAACAGGTACATTGAGACGAACAATCTGCAGGAGGTGATGGGCATACAGCAGGACATCATACGCCTCTACAAGCGCGACATTGCACAGTACGACCCCAATAACAAGCTCTACATCGAGGAGATTTTCAATCTGATTCCTCCCGAATTGAATGCCAAAAACAAACGTTTTATTCTGAAACGCCTGAACGAAAATGCCAAATTCGAACGCTACCAGAACAGTTTCCTCTGGCTGGCCAATGCCGGTGTGGCGTTACCCGTCTATAACGTGGAAGAACCGAAGACTCCACTGTTGCTTGCCCGTTCGCGTAATCTGTTCAAACTCTTTCAGAGCGACATCGGTTTGCTGGCTGCACAGTATGCAGAAGGCATCCAACTGCGCATCATCAAGGGGGACAAGAACATCAACTTCGGTTCAATCTACGAAAATGCCGTGGCACAAGAACTCGTGGCACACGGTCTGTCTCCTTACTACTACAACAATAAAAAACGTGGCGAACTGGATTTCATCATTGAACTGGACGGCAGGGTCATCCCCATTGAGGTCAAATCGGGAAAGGATTACGAAGTTCACCGTGCTCTCTCCAACCTCATGGATTGCGAGGAATACGACCTGCCCGAAGCCCTTATCCTCACCAATGATAATCTGAGTGTCAAAGGACGTCTCATCTATGCCCCAATCTATATGAGTATGTTTCTTGAAAGAAACAATGAAGCACCCACTCACTACAAAGTGGACCTGAGCG
>CAZTPB010000185.1:0-4301 GCA_964614555.1 uncultured Bacteroides sp. | reverse complement strand
AAATGACTGGAAAGCAAAAAGAATCATCTGCTAATAAGCAAAGTTGGGTTAAAATATAGTTATTTTTTTCTAACCAAAGAATGATAGAAGCATAAATAAATATTCTGTGGTGCAAATGTGGTGCAATTGCATAAAAAGAAAATCGCAAGCGGTTAATTATTAACTGCTTGCGATTTTTCTTCGTACTCGAAGCGGGACTTGAACCCGCACAGCCACAATGGCCAAGGGATTTTAAGTCCCTCGTGTCTACCATTCCACCATTCGAGCATCCTTTGATGAAAAGAGAGAGCGGAAAACGAGGCTCGAACTCGCGACCCCAACCTTGGCAAGGTTGTGCTCTACCAACTGAGCTATTTCCGCATTCTTGAGGGTTGCTTCTCAATTCGGCTGCAAAGATAGGGCTTTTTATTTATCCCGCAAAAAAAATGCCTTGTTTTTTCTTTTGAGAAGTTGTTTTTCCGTAAGTTTAGATTGAAAAATGACCCTGCCAAATATTCTTGACAGAGTCATTTTCTTATAATTCTTAATTAATTTTTCATTCTTTTGTCCCGTTGATGCTCACTTCAATGCAGTTGCCCTGCTTGATGAGTCGCTTCACAAACTTTTGAATCTCCTTGCCGGTGATGCTTTCCAACATCTCTTCATACTCCTTATTGGCATCCAATCCGTGCCAATAGTACTCTTTCAGTTGTCCCATCCAATAGCTGTTTTCCTTTTGGTTCTCTTGGAACTTCTTCAGCATGAACTCTTTCACACGTGCCAGTTTGTCGGCATCGGGACCATTCTTTACAAAGTCCTCCAACCCCTGCTTGATGACCTCTGTCATGCGGGCACGGCGTTCGGGGTCGGTGTCAAAGGCGATTTGCAGACGTACTTCCTCTTGGGGGTAGTGGTTGATTCTGCCGCTGACTCCTACACCATAAGTCCCGCCTTCTTTTTCGCGTACGCTCTCGGTATAGACCATGTCCATTACTTGTGAGAACATGCTCATGATCATCTTGTTGCGCGCGTCGTACTTGCCTTTGCCTGTGTAGAGCAGGAATACCGTACTCTTCGGCAGTTCCATTGTGCGGTCGAAATTGTTGGAATATTCTCCTTTGCGGATGGTGGGGCTGGATGTCGGATCGAATTTCTCGGCTCCTTCTTTGACAGGCAGTGCGCCCAAGTATTGCTCAAAGAGTGGGATGGCTGTTGCTTCATCGATGTTTCCTACGAACATGAAGGTGAAATCATCGCCGTCGGCAAAGCGTTCGCTGTACATCTCCATGGTGCGTGCATAGTCAATCCGGTCAACCATCTCTTTCGTGAATTTGATGACACGGGGATGGTGGTTGTAGAGGGCCACGGCCAGTGTGTCCTGGAAAGCCGTCATAGGGTTCAGCTCCTGATTCTGGAGAGTGGCTTTGGCACGATTCTTGTAAGATTCGAAGGCGGCATCGTCCATGCGCGGAGCCGTAAACATCAGATAAGTCAGTTGCAGCAGGGTCTCCAGATCTTTAGGCGAGCAGCTGCCTCGGAGCCCTTCTTCCAAAGCATTCACGTAGGGAGTCACCCCTACAATCTTGCCGGCCAGCACTTTCATCAGATCGGAGCTGTTGAAAGTGCCCAAACCTCCCAGTTCGCACACCTCGTTCAACACCTCAATGTTGACGATGTCCTCTGTGGGAAGCAGGCTGTTGCCGCCTGCACTGAAAGCTTCCATGCGGATTTCGTCAGCCTTGAAGTCGGTGGGCTTCACAATGATTTTCACACCGTTGCTCAGCGTGTAGATTTTGCTTCCATAGACTCCCTCTTCCGTCTTTGCCAGTTTGCCGGCTTGAGGCTGTCGGCTCATCAGCGGTTCGTCGGATACCTTGTCCACATAGGGAGTGATGTCTTCGGCTTTCACCTGATTGACAATCTCCAGTATGCGTTCTTTGGAAGGATAAATGATTCCTTCTTTTTCAGGAGCAAAAACAGTGATGACAAGATTGCTGTCGCAAATCTGCCCTTGGAGCAGCTGGTTGACGGCTGCCAAGGGGATCATCGGGGCTATCTGGCTCATCAGGGCATATTCGGCTTCGATGCCGGGGATAGGCTCGTTGTCGATGAAGTGGCGCACATACTCTTCTGCATAACGTGTGTTCTTGGTCTTGCTGCGTTCGTTGTAAGCGTTTTCCAAGCTGCGCAAGTAGTTGGCTTTGGCGCGGGCAAATTCCCCCTCGGTGAATCCATGGCGACGTGCACGCTCCAACTCGCGCACAAGAGTGGTCAATGCAGTCTCCACACCATCTTCTTTGCACACGGCAATACCGGTGAAGGCTCCTTTTGTCTTGGCTACGAGGAAGTCGCCATCGTCAGCAGCCGCTCCGATGAAGGGCGGATTGGCGCTCTGTTCTACAATCTCCTTGAAGCGGTCGTCGAACATCTGTGCTATCAGGTTGTTGGCAAAGTGCATTACCAAATAATTGATGTCGTTTTTGGCTTCATTAGGCATAGCCTCATGCTTGCTCATATATTGGATGATGACATTCTGCTGCTCTTTGTCGGTGGCTACAGCCACGATGGGTTCCTTGTTGTCAGGCACCGGGTAATAGATGCGTTCGGCGGCATTGGCCGGCATTTTCACGTCCGAGAAAATAGCCTTCACTTTGGCTTCCATCTCATCCACATTGAAGTCTCCCACCACGATAATACCCTGCTGGTCGGGACGGTACCATTTCTCGTAGTAGTCGCGCAGAGCCTTGTAGGGGAAGTTATCGACCACCTCCATTGTTCCGATGGGCAGGCGGTTGGCGTATTGGCAGTCGGGGTAAATCAGTGGGAGCACCTTTTCGTAGATGCGCATGATGGCTCCCATGCGGGTGCGCCATTCTTCGTGGATGACCCCCCGCTCTTTGTCTATTTCTTCCTCGCCCAGAGTCAGTCCGTCGCTCCAGTCGCGCAGAATCCACAAGCATGAATCCACCGCTTCGGGCACTTTGTGGATGGGGACGTTGTTGATGTTATAGACAGTCTCGTCCATAGCGGTATAGGCATTGAGGTTTTCACCGAATTTCACACCGATACCCTCCAGATACTCACGCAAACGGTTGTTGGGGAAATGCTTCGTCCCGTTGAAGCACATATGCTCCAAAAAGTGGGCAAGTCCGCGCTGTGCCTCCTCCTCCAGGATAGAGCCTACCTTCTGTGCAATGTAGAAATCGGCCTGTCCTTCCGGCAGGTTGTTGTGGCGGATGTAATAGGTGAGTCCGTTTTCCAGTTTGCCTATGCGCACGTTCGGGTCAGTGGGGATAGGCTGTGCCTGCTGTGCAAGCACGGGAATGCTGCAGCATACGAGCAGGGCTGCCAACAGTCTTTTAATCGTTCCTTTCATTTTTTTGTTTTATACTAAATTAATTTGTTGTTGTCATTCATCTTTCTTGTTTGGGACGGGGGATTGTATCATACGGCCTGTCAGCAGCATCACCAAAAGCCCGGCAAAAGCCATCAGCAATAGGGTAGAGGCCGGCAACTCTTCGGGTAAGGCCATACCCTTTCCCGCTGCAACAATCTCGGCCACACTCAACGAGTTGTTCAGCATATGGCCGATGATAACGGGCAACAGGCTGCGGGTTTGCACCGTTATCCATCCGAACGCCAATCCCATAAGGAAGGCGAAGAGTATCTGTGCCGGGTTCATGTGGATGAGGCCGAACATGGCAGCGGACAACACGATTCCCCGCCAGGGAGATTCCCCCTTGCGGCTGAGGCTTTGCATGATTGCACCACGGAAAAGCAGCTCTTCTAACAGCGGAGCCAGCAGCGCCAGGCAGAATACCCCCACCATGGTGTGCCCTAAGGCCGTAAAGTCGCTTTCCATCCAATCGGGAAGCGGCACGAGACCATTCAACCCATTGCAAAACAAAATGGCTCCGGCCATATAAATCAAGCTGCAAAGCAAGACTTTTCCCCCTACAGGACGTATCGTCTGACGGAGGTCCACATAACCGAAGCCCACGAGATGAAATGTCATGGTTACACCGGATAACAGCAGGGCACACCCCATCTGGGTGACGCTGTCAATAGGCCACACAATGCTTGCTGCAGCCATCAGTGCTGCGAAGAGTAATTGGTATCCTAAATAGAAGAGTACCAGCTTGATGCTTTTTGCCATACGGCTGATTTTCCTTGGATAGTTTTATCTATCAGATTATCTGATTGCAAAGGAACAAAGAATCTGTAGCTTAACAAAGAATAAGGAAAATTTCTAAGATTATTTAACCCAACTGTTTGCTTTGAATTCATCTCCTGTGGCCGGTTGGCGGATGAATCCAATATAC
>CAZTPB010000184.1:0-4338 GCA_964614555.1 uncultured Bacteroides sp. | reverse complement strand
GCTATCATCGTGAAAGACGAGTGCGAAAGAGAAACGAAAAAGATATTTCCGAAGAAGCGGAATTTAGAATCAAAATTGTTCCAAACTCAATGGGTGACACTTTTGTAGTGATGCCGATTGAGAAATATGAGGAACTTGTGAGAAGAGCAAATAAGAAAGATTAAGCGCAATACCTTAATAGAATAAGAAAACGTTAGTCCTCATATAAAAGGACACGGTAAAATATGAAAAGAATAGCATAGACAGATATATCCATATTTATGCCACCACGACCCCTTATGTATTTCGGTTCGTTGTGGTATAAAAAAACTGAAAAAGAGACAAATTCCCGCATTGTTTAACAACTAAAAATGAAAAAGAATTATGATGTTTGCTATTTGTGTAATGATTTGGTTACTTGGCGATGTGTTCGGCTACATGACTGGACATGGTGATTGAGAGTTCTTCTTTTCTTCCCCCACCTTCCGACCTCACAACTTGAAGTGAAAACGGATAGTGGGGGAAGTCTCTCTGTATATACATCATCCCTTAGAAACAAGAAAACACCGTGTTTCTTTGGAAAAGCGTTATCCTTTTTGAGGAAACACCAACGAGTCTATCATACTGATGAACTCGCGGACTTTGGGGAATTGTTCTTCGACGGTAAAGAGGTCGAAGTCCTTGAAATCCTCATAGTCTACTGCGGAACGGCTGTTGAACATGATGGTGTAGAAACGTCCCCATTCGCGGTTTACAATGTCTTTCAGTACGAAATGTTGCCCGAACTGTTGGCGTACACCTTCATGGGTTTTCACACCATCAATCTCGTGGTGTACAAGCAATGCACTGACGGCATAGAAACAAGCGTAATACATGCGGTTCATTGCCGTATTGTAATAGCCATTGGAAATGTGGTCTTCTATCTCGGGCAACAGTCGCTTGGCAGACTCCAGGCGATAGGTTACGATGTCAAAGCGTTGTTCATCCGTCATAATAACACAATTCCTTCCTTGGTTACATTGGTATAAAAGGGGGTGACGCGACGTCCCCATTCTTTCATCAGTTCGATGTAGGGGTTTATCTGAATGCCTGTCTCAAGTTCGATGTCATAGAGTGGTTCGACAAGTTTCATACGGTCGTCCAACGTAATGCGTTCTTTGTCCTGAAGAAGAATCAGAAGGTCTATGTCGCTATCGGGACGTGCATCGCCTCTTGCCTCTGAGCCGAAAAGTATCACCTTTGCTGCAGGGACAAGCCTTTGCAAAGATTGCTTGATGCGCTGTACAACTTCTGTCCGTTTCATTTCCATGTATTCTTTATCAGATTCATTGAACGCTGCAAATTTACGCTTTGTTTTTGAGTTTTCCAATATTTTGTCCGCTTTCCTTTCACTTGTCCCTTGTTTTTGTATGGCAATAAAAAAACTTCCTCCACCTTCGGGTCTCACCACGTGATATATAGGATGAAACGGAAAGTGGGGGAAAGCCTCTTTGTATATAATCCCTTAGAAACAAAAAACGGGGCGTTTCTTTGGAAAAGCGGAGGAAAGGGTGTATCTTTGCAAGCGTTAACTCAGTAATAACATGCAGACATGTTGGAAGAGATAAGGAAAATACCCAAAGAGCAAGTGGTAATGGCTTTCGTTGCCACATGCATTGAGACAACAGCAAGGCAGACGGGTACCGACTATGCTGAAATATTCCGACGTATGGAGCGGGTGGGGATGATAGAAGATTACATTCTGCCCAACTATGAACCGTTGCACAGCGAGAGCCGCGAAGTGTTGGCAGAACGCCTGATTGAATGTCTGAAGAATTGGGAAAAAGAACAAGGCATATGATGACGGTATATCACGGAAGTACAGAAAAAGTGAAAACGCCCATCTGCAAATTTGGTCGTAAAAATTTGGATTTTGGGCAAGGGTTTTATGTTACCGACTTGCGCGGACAAGCCGTGAACTGGGCAAACAATATAGCACGAAACAGGAACTTGCCTGCACTGCTCAACCGTTACCAACTTGACCGTGAAGCCATTCTGAAGAATGCCAAATGCAAAATTTTCAAAGCTTACGATGAAGAATGGCTGACATTCATCATCGGAAACCGAAGTGGAGAGGATTTGGCCAAAGAATACGACTATGTGGAAGGCGGTGTGGCTAACGACCGGGTCATCGACACGGTAAACCTCTATATGGCAGGTCTGATAAATGCCGATTTGGCTTTAAGAGAGCTTTCAAGACACCGTCCCAACAATCAAATGTGCATATTGAATCAAGAAATACTCAACAAATACCTCATATACGATGGAACAGAAGAGCTGTAACATTCCCACCCAATCGCCCGTGATACAGGAAATCATCATGAGCAACAGAATTGGTGCCATTGCCATGATTCTGTCCGGACAATTAGGTATTGACTGTGTAAAAAGCCTGAAACTCTTCTACGAAAGCGAAACATGCCGCAGGCTGCACAACAAATCTACAGGCCTTTATCTGTACGGCGACCGCTATGTAGCCGACGAATTCACACGAGAAATGGAGAACCGGCAATAAAGCCGGTGTGGGAAGTCTCTTTGTATATACACATCATCCCTTAGTGACAAAAAACAGGGCGTTTCTTTGGAAAAACGGAAAGAAAACTGTTACTTTGCACATTGAACGGAAAAATAAAAGAAAAGCAGTCAGTGTATGGAAACAGTATCATTGAATGGTGGAAGGATGAGCAGCAATATCTATTGGAATATGCTGAAGGGGCTTAGCAGCGACATCAAGTTGGAACTGATAAGCAGACTCTCCGCGTCGTTGGTGACACCCAACGAGGCGAAAGTGGAGACAAACGTACCATGGACCATTCAGTTGGCCGGACGTTGGCATGACAGCCGAAGCACTGAAGACATCCTCAGTGATATCCGCGAAAGCAGGACTTCTAACCGTGAGATAGAGCTATGACACGTTATCTCTTGGACACTTGTATCTGTGTTTTCCTGTTCAGACAGAAATACGGTGTGGCGGAAAGGCTGTCACAGCTTAATCCGGCTCAGTGCTATGTATCAGAAGTGACGTTGGCCGAACTGAGATATGGGGCTTATAAAAGTGACCGTGTTGAGGAAAATCTGGAATTGATAGACGAATTGGCAGAACGGGTTAACATCGTACCTTTTGCTGAGTCCATCGACTTTTTTGCCAAAGAGAAAAACCGACTTCGTGCCCAAGGTACACCAATAGAAGACTTTGACCTGTTAATTGCAGCTGCAGCAGTGCAAAGCGGGGCGGTGTTGGTGACTGACAACACCAAACATTTCATTCACATTGAAGGCTTGACGCTTGAAAACTGGATTGCCAGATAAACTACCAAAAAACAGGGCGTTTCTTTGGAAAAGCGGAGGAAAGGGAGGTCTTATACTCCCAAAACGATGTTGGCGTCTATGCTGAGCCTTTGGCTGATGATGCGTGCAACTTTCAGTGTGGGTTCACTGCGGCCGCACAGATAGTCGCTTACGCGTGAAGGGCTTACTCCAAGCAGTTCGGAGAGTTTGGCTTGGGTAAGTCCCATTTCGTACATCCGCAATTTCAAGGTTTCTACCAATGTGGGGGTCTTGATGGGGAAGTGTTCCTCTTCGTATTCACTGGCCAACTCTGACAACAAGTCCAGCTCCACAAGATTCTTGTCGGTCATCGGGGTCTGTTCATCTACCAACGGAAGCAGTTCCTCTATTCTTTCCAAAGTGGCTTTATAGGCTGTTTCGTTCTGAATTCTTGCCATGGTTTCTCAGATGTTTTTAGCGTTAATTAAATTATACTCTGCATATGTTCCGATGAATCGGATGAATACGGTCTGTATGGTGAACTTGACTACGGCTATCAACCTGTGGTTGTTACCACGTATGTTGAACACGTAATGCTGGTTTCCTACAGAATCTACGCTGTTGAATGATTTTTTCATATCAGCAAAGCACGTCCATTGGGCCTGTTTCACTTTCTGAAACCATTCTTCAAGTGCTGTCTCCGCATCTTTATGCAGTTGGTAATATTCGATTATTTTGCTCCGTGCAATAATCCTCATTTTTCTTTGTTTTGTGCAAAGGTATGCAATATGTTTTGAAAAACAAAACAATCTTCCGTTTTTCGGGCCCGTTTTATGCTTTATTTGCATAATAAGTGGTTTGGCTTTAAGGCAAAAACGTCCCCCACTCTGCTTTCACCTTTTTTTGAAGTGAGTCGGAGTTGGGGGAAGTCTCTTTGTATATGCATCCCTTAAAGACAAAAAAAACGGAATGTTTCTTTGGAAAAGCGGAAAGGGTGTATCTTCCGCTCATTCGTTCCGAAAAATGTTGTTATATCAAATTATTCGCTTGAAAAAG
>CAZTPB010000183.1:0-4370 GCA_964614555.1 uncultured Bacteroides sp. | reverse complement strand
AAGACCAAAAAGACAAGCAAAGCGTCCAAGCAGAGAACCAACCCGAATAAACGAATAAACTAATTTATAGAACCTCCCTATAAGATTCACTGACCGATGCAACTATAATCGAATCCCAACTGGAGCATCTCCTTCTTGTCGTAGATATTGCGCCCGTCAATCACTACAGGCCGCTTCATCGACTTTTGGATAACACCCCATGAAGGCAGACGGAACTGTTTCCACTCCGTAACAAGCAAGAGTGCATCAGCATCAAGCACTGCATCGTACATATCATTGGCATAGATGACTGAATCACCGATACGACGATGGCATTCGCCCATAGCTACGGGGTCAAAGACCTTCACACGGCAACCAGCCTGCAACAGCAATTTGATGGTGACAAGCGAAGTGGCCTCACGCATATCATCGGTCTCAGCCTTGAAAGCCAATCCCCACAAAGCGACAGTCTTTCCCTTCAATTCACCACCATAGTAAGCATTCAGTTTGTTGAACAGCACACACTTCTGCGCCTCATTCACCTCCTCTACCGCTTTGAGCACCTTCATGTCATACCCGCTCTTCTCAGCCGTCTTGATGAGTGCCTTCACATCCTTCGGGAAACAACTTCCCCCATATCCGCATCCGGCATACAGGAACTTGCTTCCGATACGGGTATCTGTCCCTATGCCCTTGCGCACCATATTCACATCGGCACCAACCAATTCGCACAGGTTGGCTATATCATTCATGAAACTGATTCGGGTAGCCAGCATGGAGTTTGCCGCATATTTGATCATCTCGGCAGAAGGTATGTCCGTAAAGATGACCCGGAAATTATTCAATAAGAAAGGACGATAGAGTTTGGTCATCATCTCTTTTGCCTGCTCACTCTCTACACCCACCACCACACGGTCGGGCGACATGAAATCCTTGATGGCAGCACCCTCTTTCAAGAATTCAGGATTGCTGGCTACATCAAAAGGCACTTTTACCCCACGCTTCGCCAATTCCTCCTCAATGACAGCTTTCACCTTACGCGCCGTCCCTACAGGCACCGTGGATTTGGTGACAAGAATGGTATATTTCTTTATGTGCTGACCGAACGTCCGGGCTACAGCCAACACATACTGCAAGTCGGCACTGCCATCTTCGTCAGGCGGTGTGCCTACGGCTGAAAATACGATTTCCACCTCATCCAATACAGCAGTCAGATCTGTAGTGAAATGAAGCCTTCCCTCGCGATGGTTGCGCAATACCATTTCATCCAGCCCCGGCTCATAGATAGGTATCTGTCCATTCAGCAGGGCATTAATCTTCTCTTCGTTCACATCCACACAAGTGACATCGACCCCCATCTCTGCAAAACAGGTTCCTGAGACAAGTCCGACATAACCAGTTCCTACAATCGCTATTTTCATTTTTCAAACCTTTCTTATACCTTAATAATATATATACACTCCAAAGCAGAATGTACACTCAAAGCATTTTTGTAATTCGGGGTCAAAGATAGTGCAAAATCCATTCTTCTCCTAAAATATCACCAAAATATTTCTCCAAAAAGTTTGAAATTACCAAATAAAAGGACTATTTTTGCAGCATGAAAGAACTGACAAGGCACATAGAAGCACTTTTGTTGGAGAATGATTGCGTCATCCTCCCCCATTTTGGCGGGTTCGTGACCAACTATGCCCCGGCGCGTTGGGTGGAAGAGGAACACCTGTTGCTCCCTCCCTACCGTACCATCGGCTTCAATCCCCAACTAAAGATTAACGACGGGCTTCTTGTACAGTCATATATGCAGACCCACGATGCCACCTATCCCGAAGCTACCCGTCTGGCAGAGTCTGCCATTGACAGGCTGAGCGAAGGCTTGTACAAAGAAGGACGTGTAGAACTGCATGGTATAGGCATCCTGCGACGCACGATAGAGGGAGATTATTGTTTCGAGCCTGCAGAAAGCGGTGTCATTACCCCCTGTTTCTATGGATTCAGTTCGCTTCAGATGCAGACATTGGAGCAACTTGCCGCTGAAGAAGAAAAAAAGGCAGAAGCCATCACAGCCGAAGAAGCCCCCTCCATGCCGCCTGCAGGTTCCATCATCGAGAACCGCGACCATACACTGACCATCAAGATACGCCACAAGTGGATAGCCAATGCCGTGGCCGTAGCTGCAGCCGTATTGCTTTTCTTCATTCTCTCTACGCCGGTGGACAACACCTATATCGAAGAAGAAAACTATGCTTCGCTGGGCACAGTGAATGTGTTCGACCAAGTGAAGGGCGAATCACTCATCACCACCCTGCTTGAAACAAACCGTCCGGCCACTCCCGCCGTAGCAGAAACTCCCCGGCATACAAAGCCTGAAGCCCCTGTGACAAAAACAGAAGCTCCCACAGCTGAAGCAGAGACTCCTACAGCATCTGAAGAGCCGGCAGCTCCAAAGGCTCCTGTTGCAGAGCAGCCTTCGGCCCGCCCCGCTCCTCTTGCCAAAGCTGAAAAGCCGGCAACAGCACCCGCCAAGGCTCCTGCCGTCACCTACAACATCATCGTAGCAAGTGTAGGTTCGGAAAGTGATGCCGGTCAGGCAATCAAGGAATTTGCAGACAAGGGACAGCCCGGAGCTTTCCTCATCAAAGGCAACGGCCGGTTCCGTATAGCCATCGCAGCCTATGAAAGCGAGGCGGAAGCCTATCGCAAAGCCAATGAATTGAGGCAAAATCCCCTGTATAAAGATGCATGGGTGTTGAAAGACAGAAAATAATCCCACACAGACAGATATAGAAATGAAAAGAGTACGTTGTCCTAAATGTGAAAACTTCATCACGTTCGACGAGACTCAGTATAGCGAAGGACAATCGCTCGTTTTTGTATGTCCCGATTGCAAGAAACAATTCGGCATACGTATCGGAGTCTCCAAACTGAAAGCCACCCGCAAGGAGGAGAAAGTGAATGAACAGGAAAACCGACAAGCATACGGCAGCATCGTAGTCGTGGAAAATGTCTTCGGATACAAACAAGTGCTCCCACTCTATGAAGGCGACAACACTATCGGCCGACGCAACATCGGGACAGAAATCACCACACCGATAGAAACCTCCGATCCCAGCATGGACCGAAACCACTGCATCATCAACGTGAAGCGGGACAAAACAGGAAATCTCATCTATACCCTGCGCGACGGAGCCAGCAACACAGGCACATTTCTGATGAACGAAATCCTCGGCCCCAAAGACAGGGTACGCATCAGCGATGGAGACATCATTACCATCGGAGCCACCACTCTCATCCTCAGAGAGGGGGAAGGAAAGGAATAATCTTTTTTCTGTTTTGTTGAATTTCACACCAAAAGTGACTATATTTTAGACGAAATTATACGCTATTTCACAAAAAAGTAGTAACTTTGCATTTCAAAATCGATTTTGGATAATGAGACAACTTAAAATCACTAAAAGTATTACCAACCGAAGCAGTGAAGCCTTGGACAAATACCTGCTGGAGATTGGTAAAGAGGAATTGGTATCAGTTGAAGAAGAGGTAGAATTGGCGCAACGCATCCGTCAGGGCGACCAGCGTGCTTTGGAAAAACTGACCAAAGCCAACCTCCGTTTCGTCGTATCTGTAGCCAAGCAGTATCAGAACCAGGGGCTGAGTCTGCAAGACCTGATCAACGAAGGGAACATCGGCCTTATCAAAGCAGCCCAAAAGTTTGACGAGACACGCGGTTTCAAGTTCATCAGCTATGCCGTATGGTGGATTCGTCAGTCTATCCTGCAAGCATTGGCCGAACAGTCACGCATCGTACGTCTGCCGCTCAACCAGGTAGGTTCTGTCAACAAGATAAACAAGGTACTCTCCAAATTTGAGCAAGAGAACGAACGTCGTCCCTCTGTAGCCGAACTGGCTGAAGAGTTGAATATCGAAGAAGACAAGATATCCGAAGTACTCCGTGTGTCAGGCCGTCAGGTTAGTGTGGATGCCCCTTTCCAAGATGGAGAAGAAAACTGTCTGCTCGATGTGCTGACCAACGAAGACGCTCCCCACACCGACAGCCCGATGGACAAAGAGTCACTCTGCTCCGAGCTTGACAACATCCTCAGCGCAGTACTCAAGGACCGCGAAAAGAAAGTAATCGTCATGTCGTTCGGCATCGGTTGCCACGAAAAGTCTTTGGAAGAGATAGGCGACCTGCTCGGACTCACCCGCGAACGCGTACGCCAGATAAAGGAGAAGTCACTCCGCAAAATCAAGAACGACCCCGGAAGCAAAATCCTGCTGAAATATTTGGGATAAGAGAAAGACAAACTCTGCAATAGGCACGAATCTCCGTGCCTATTTTTTAGGGAGGTTCTATAAATTAGCTTGCGATGATTTGCTTCGGATTTTTGAGG
>CAZTPB010000182.1:0-4371 GCA_964614555.1 uncultured Bacteroides sp. | reverse complement strand
CTGCATCATCATCACCGCCGTGCAGAAGATGAAGCCGATGCTGATGATGAGCTGCACCACCACACTCGCCTTGCGGAAGCTCTGGTAGGTGTGTTGTGTCCCGCGCCCCTGCAGGGTTTGCGCCACCGACCGGCGGCGGAAGTAGTTGATGACCGGCACCGAGAGCAGGAAGCCCACCAGCACCACTCCCGTGGAGTAGAGCATCGCCTCGGCATAGATGGCGCCGCGCGTCGAGCCTACGCCCGTCAGCTCTTGGAACCAGGGCAACAGTGCCTCCATGACGAACAGGCCGCATCCCAAAGCTAAGATGAGCAACAAGATATATTCGGTGAAGAACATGCCCATGATGTTCCACGTCGTCCCGCCCATCGCCGAGCGCAGCACCACCTCGCGGCGACGGATGATGATGCGGTTGATGAACATGGTCAGGTAGTTCAGCAGGCCCGACAGGATGAGCAGGGCACCCGCCAAGGCAATCAGCCGGATGTGGCGGAACTGCACGAGGCCCGTGGCGGCACTCAGCGAAGCGGTCTCGCCCGAGTCGCTCAGCACCTGGCGGAACTCCGTGATGGGCACGGCCCCCAGTCCGCTGTAGTCAAATGCCCCGCCTGTGCCCCAGTCGTGTACCGTCTCGGGCACCTTCACCACGAAGGTGTCCATCTTCTGCATGAAAGCCTCGCCATCTACGTTGGGACGCAGGCGCAGCAGGGCATAGCCACGGCTGCTGTACCAGTTGTCTTTACTCTCTTTCCCATAGAGCAACTGGAAGGGCACATTGCTGTGGCCGCCATAACCGCGCACCACGGCGGCAATCGTCTTCTCGCGGTCGTTGAAGGCACTGGTGAACCGTTTCCCTATGGGGCTTTCTTCGCCCCACACCCGTGTGGCAAACTCTTGGGTGACGGCGTACTGGCCCTTCTGCATCCAGAAGTTCCGGTCCCCCTCCACCACCTCGATGCCGAGCAGTTCCATCAGGGTGCTGTCGCACTCCATATCCTTGAGTTCGTGCTTCACACCCTCTATCAGGATGTGTTCGTCCGACTGAAAGAGCTTCGTGCTCATCTCCACCTCGGGCAGGATGGTCGCCAGATGCTCGCCGAGCGGCTCGCGCACCATCAGCCCCCTCTTCTGATAGACCACATACAGTCTGTCCGCCTCGGGGTGCTGTGTGTCATACGTCCGTTCATACCTTATCCATAGCATAGCCAGTGCAAAGCAGGCAAATCCGATGCCCAAGCTGACGATGCTGACCACTGATTGCTGGCGGTACTTTACCAGTTGCTGCCAAGCGAGTTCGATGTTGTGAGTTATCATAAATTTAGTTCTTTTATTTAGAGTTATTCAGTTCAATTACTCTTGTTATGATACGTTCGAAAATCTCATTGAGGATGTTCGTTAGACATAGTTTGTTGTCTTTTGCTTTACAAAAATAGGGAAGTATGTAATAAATAGAGGTTTAAATTCTGTTAATTCGTATTTTTAGGGTAAAAAGTGTCCAATTTTTGGACACGCCAATTTGTGTAAACGGAAAAAAGTTTGGGAAATAGCGTGAACATTTGGGTTATCCAAAGGTTTGCATTACTTTTGTATGCAAAAAGAGAAAACGACAAAATCATGTATCCTTATAAGATAGTTGTTATCGATGATAATCAGGCGGTACTAAAATCTCTGAAATTGGTGCTGAAAAGGGTCTTTGTTTCGGTGGTTACTTTGCCTAATCCTGATTTGCTACCCTCTTTGCTGGATGGAGAGGAAACGGATGCCATATTGCTTGACATGAACTACAACGCCCAACGGTTGGATGGTGGGGAAGGCATTTCATGGCTGAAATACATCAAACAGCGGCCAAATTCGCCTGCGGTGGTGTTGATAACAGCTTTTGGGGATATTAATTTGGCTGTACAGTCACTGAAGGAGGGGGCTGAAGATTTCATCCCTAAACCTTGGGATAATGATGAACTGATAGAAAAATTGCTCGCAGCTATAGAGCAAAGAAAGAGTCGGCAATTATTAGACAACGCTCTGTACGAAGCACACCAACTGAGAAAACGTCAGGAAAGCACAAGACAAATGACGCTTGACGAGGTGGAGAAGAGGCATATTTCTGAAATATTGGATGAATGTGGTGGGAATTTGGCTGAAGCTGCCGGTCGTTTGGACATTAGTCGGCAGACTCTTTACAATCGTTTGAAGAAATACGGATTCATAATATGAAAATCACTCATGCTTATACACTACGTTTCCTGTTTATTGCCCTGACGCTCATGTTGGCAAGCGGATTGTGGGTATGGGGGTGGTTGGAGGAATGGCCACCCATTTGTCTTCACCTGTCGGCTATTGCAGCAGTGGTACTGACTGTCAGTTTGGTTAAGCTGGCTCATGTGATACCTGATCAGGTAAAGTATTTCCTCAGTTCGTTGCTTCATCAGGACTATATGATGCACTTTCCAAAGACCAGGGACGAGGGGCTGAATCGGATGTATGCAGACATGAACCACATCACAGCCATTTACAAAGAAAGGCTGATGGATATCGAATATAAACAGCTCTATTACGACCGATTACTGCGTATCATGACTCATGAACTGCGCAATTCCATTACTCCCATCATTAGTTTGTCGGATGATTTGTTAAAATATGCCGATTGCTACACACCTGGAGAGATACACGAGAGTATGGAGGTGATACATGCCCAATGTGTGGGAGCCAAGAATTTTCTCGATTCGTACAGTCGGTTGGCTCATTTGCCTGCTCCTGTCAAGAAAGAGGTGGAAGTGGAGAAGTTGTTTGCCCAATTGCAGGCTCTTTTGCCGTATCCCTCACTACATTTTGTATATGGAAAGGGAATCAGGCTGTTTGGCGATACAGATTTGTTGATTCAAGTACTGACCAATCTGATAAAGAATGCACTTGAAGCTATCGATGGCAAGCCGGATGCACACATTGAAGTGGTGGCTTCGGAATCGGAAAATTATCCCTATATATTAGTGAGAGACAATGGGCCAGGTGTTCCTGAAGAACAGAAAGAGGAAATATTCTTACCTTTCTATACTACCAAATCGCACGGTACGGGTATCGGACTCTGTCTAAGCCGTCAGATTATGCGTCTGCATGGAGGTGACCTGAAGCTTATAGCCCCTTACGGACAGGGGGCAACGTTCATGTTGACATTATGAATGCTTTTGAAGATGCATTTGGGCGCAATCTTTTCGACTGAATCTTGAGGTAAAGCTGAGAGGCTTCAAGATGATTATTATGGGTAATTATAAATTTTATACGGAAAATTGCATTGCCAAACAAGAAAAAGTGTATCTTTGTCCCAAGAAATATTCTAAAAACTCTTTATTATGAAACAATATGGCATTTTGTTGCTTGTAGGCCTGTTCACTTTGACCGGTAGCAGCCTTTGGGCTCAGAAAAAGGTCTCCATTCTTGGCGATTCGTATTCTACTTTTAAAGATTATGTGCAACCTGACACCAATGCTGTCTGGTATCCATCACCTGACCATCGCAACGATGTGGTGAAAGTGGAGCAGACTTGGTGGTATCAGTTCATTCACGAATATGGTTATGAATTGGAAGTAAATAATTCGTTCAGTGGTTCCACCATTTGTCACACGGGATATCGCAAGGCTGATTATAGTGACCGGTCCTTTATCACCCGTATGGACAAATTGGGAGATCCTGATATTATTTTTATCTTTGGTGCTACCAATGACAGTTGGGCTGGCGTACCCATTGGTGACTACTGCTATAGTGATTGGAACAGGGACACCCTCTATAATTTCCGTCCCGCGCTTGCTTATCTGTTGGATGGCATTGGGCGTCTCTATCCTCGCGCGTGTACCTATTATGTATTAAACAGCGAATTGAAGCCGAGCATCAACGAATCGGTCTATACCGTCTGTGCCCGTTACGGGATTCCCGTTATTCCTCTTTATGACATCGATAAACAACGTAGTCATCCTTCAGTGGCCGGTATGAAGAGCATCAGTGTGCAGTTGCATGATTATTTGGAGCATGAAGTTGATAGGGTAAAGAAGCGGAAGTAATCCATAAATTTATGGATTCACAGTTCTTTTTTTTACAAGGAGAGGGAGTAAATGTATAGCATACATTCTACTCCCTCTCCTTGTGAAAAATTGGATGCAATTCGCGAATCTGTGTATTATGCTTTTTTGATATACTTTACCAACCATTCGCCAATCTCTTTTGTGCCATATTTGGCACCGCCCTCCACTTGGATTTCGGGAGTGCGCACGTTGGCATCAAGCGAAGCATCTACAGCCTGACGGATGAGAGCACCCTCTTCCTTGAGATTGAAGTATTCGAAAAGCATAGCAACGGAGAGTACCTGTGCCAAAGGGTTGG
>CAZTPB010000181.1:0-4379 GCA_964614555.1 uncultured Bacteroides sp. | reverse complement strand
CCTTCTTCATCATACAAGCGGATCGGAGAGTCGAGCGGCAGTCCGCATAATTGGCAAAGTGCCATCCGGCTGAGCCGTAACCCATCTGTCACTTCTGTGAGGGTTAGTGCCGCTTCGTCGGATTTGACAGTCACACTGAGTTTGTCTGCGCGGGTGGCAAGTCCGGCATCTGCCATTTTCTGCACATCGTTCTCTAATGTGCTTACCAGCTGTAGGTAGTTTTCGGCCAGTTTCTTTTTGGCAGCGAGCGATATTACCGACCAATAAGCCTCGTCAGTGTTCAGCAGAATCTCCTGCCGTTGGGCTTCGGTCTGCTCGCCGGCTATGCGTTCCTCGTAGCGTGTGATGCGGTAGTAGGCTGCTATCTTCCCACCCATGTAGAGAGGTTGTGTCAACTGTATGCGTCCGATCCAGAGGTTTCGGGTGTCAGTACGCAGCAGTTCTGCCAGTGTACCCAACAGTTCTTTTTCTCCGTCGTTCAATAGAGAAAGTTCCCGATGTGTGTATAGATAAGAACCTGATGCCAAGATTTTTGGAAGAAAGTTGGTGAATGCAGCCCGTCGTGTATAGTGTGCCGCCTGTTGTTGCTGTTTGGCCATGAGCATCTGTTTGTTGTGTTGCAATGCCAAGGTGCGGCAACTGTCTATGCTCAGGAGTGGTTGGGCATGGGTAGTTGCATATGCTGACATAGCCACCAGCAGGAGTAGAAAATATCGTTTGCCAATCATACCGTTTGTTCGAGATATAAAAATAGGGTTGCTGTTTGTCGATGTAAACAAACAACAACCCCAGAGGGTTCGGTGGCGGTATGTATTCTGTTCCGCTTACGACATGCTATACACTACATCCATCATTTCCTTTCCGATGCGGTCTGCCTCTTCCATGGTAGAGGCTTCGCTATATACACGGATGATAGGCTCGGTGTTGCTTTTACGCAGATGTACCCAACTTTCGGGGAAGTCAATCTTCACGCCGTCTATGTCGTTGACCTGTTCGTGAGCGTACTTCTCTTTCACTTTTTTGAGAATGGCATCCACATCAGTCGTGGGAGTCAGATCTATGCGGTTTTTCGCAATGAAGTAAGGAGGGTAGGTGGCACGCAGTCGGCTTACTGTCATCTTTTCGTGAGCCAGGTGGCTGAGGAATAGAGCGATACCTACCAATGCGTCGCGTCCGTAGTGACATTCGGGATAGATTACTCCACCATTGCCTTCCCCACCGATGACGGCATGAGTCTCTTTCATTTTTGTCACCACATTCACTTCTCCTACAGCAGCAGCCTGATAAGTTCCTCCATGACGTGTAGTAATATCCCTCAGAGCACGGGTACTACTGAGGTTGGATACTGTGTTTCCCGGTGTGTGTCGCAGTACATAGTCAGCCACAGTGACAAGGGTATATTCTTCGCCATACATGGTGCCGTCTTCACATATCATGGCCAGACGATCCACATCAGGGTCAACCACGAATGCCACATCATGTCCGCCTTGCTTCATCAGCGACATGATGTCACCGAGATTCTTCTCCAGCGGTTCGGGATTGTGCTGGAAGTCACCGGAAGGTTCACCATAGAGTGTGGTGATGTCCGTCACTCCCAATTGCTCAAGTAGTTTGGGCAGGATGATACCCCCTACACTGTTGACAGTGTCAAGTGCCACACGGAAATGTGCGTTGCGGATTGCTTCTGCATCCACGAGCGGGAGAGCCAGCACACGGTCAATGTGTCGTTGGTCATAAGAGTTATCTTCGCGGTAGTGTCCGATGTGGTCAATGTCTGCATAGTCAAACTCTTCCGCTTCAGCAATGCGCAACACTTCAGCTCCTTCTTCGGCATTCAGGAACTCGCCCTGTTCGTTGAGCAGTTTCAGTGCGTTCCATTGGCGTGGGTTGTGGCTGGCGGTAAGGATGATGCCTCCACAGGCCTCTTCCATCGTGACAGCCAGTTCGGTGGTCGGGGTAGAGGCCAATCCGATGTTGACCACATCGAATCCCATACCCATCAGTGTGCCGCAAACGATGTCCTTTACCATAGATCCGGAGATGCGTGCATCCCGTCCGACCACTATTTTGTTGCTTTTTACCTTTGTTGTTCTACGGATGAGTGTGGCATAGGCCGATGTGAACTTCACGATGTCAAGTGGTGTAAGCCCTTGGCCTGCGGCTCCACCGATGGTTCCGCGGATGCCGGATATAGATTTGATAAGTGTCATCTTCCTTTCTGATAAGTGATTTCGTAATAGCAGGGATAGACGTAGCTGCTGGCTGTAGATTGTCCTTGGCTGTGTGGTACAATGAGCCGCAGTTTGGCTATCTTGTCCGTGTTGCGTCCCAATTTTATATAAGGCATGGGTACGAGCCATCCTGAGGGAACACTGCTACCGTAGGTGGAGTACATATATCCCGAAGTGAACGAACCCGTATAGCTGCCAGCTTTGTTGGTGACGGTCAGTAGATCGGGGTTTGCTGCACTGAAAATATTGGCTGTCAGTGTTTCGCCTGTTTTGATGTTCACTTCCTTATAGCGTGCTATCAGTTCTGCCCGTTCGCCGTCTTCCAAAGGTGTTCCTTCGCCCTTGCGGACAATCTGCATATATACACCATTGTCCTTGAAAAGAACGAATTCGTTCTTTTCCACATCAGTAAGCGAGTCTTGTTCATAAAACTGTTCGGTGCTGATGACATTGATGCTCTCCGACTCGATGAATGCATTGATGGCATCGCGCTCTTTGTCTTTCATCTCGGCATAGGTTTCTCCGTCGTCGCAGGCTTGTGTCAGCCACCCTGCAGCCAGCATCAGAAGTGCCGGATAGATTGATTTCTTCATTTTCTTTGATGCTCTAAATAAGTCTTTTGGCTGCAAATTTATAAAAATAAGGAGAAACTTCCTCTTTCCAAAGCAACCAATTAGCGTAATATAACATTTAAGCCCCTATTTCTTTACAAGCAGTGGGTGAAATTTTACCAATGCTGCTTTGAAGCGCTCTACGGCCTCTTCCATGCTGCCATACACTTCGCCTCCCGATGCATTCAGGTGTCCGCCTCCTCCGAAAAAGTCGGCAGCCACTTGGTTGCAAGGAAAATCGCCCGACGAGCGGAGCGACACCTTTATCATCGCCTTCTCTGTGTCTTCGCGCAAAAATGCCGAAAAACGGATGTTCTTCATCTGTAACGGCATATTCACAAATCCCTCAGAATCTCCCCGGATGTAGTTGAACTTTCCCAATTCTTCTTTAGTGAGAGTGATGAGGGCAGCCTTATGTTCAGGAAATACCTGCATGGTTGTCAGCACATGTCCCATCAGGCGCAGCCGTCCTTCGGAATAGGTGTTGAATACGTTGCGGTATATCTGGTCCTTGTCAATGCCTTTCGTCAGCAACTGGCTGATGATGTAGTATATTTCGCGGTCGTTGCTGTTGAAGGTGAATCCTCCGGTGTCAGTCATCATACCTGTATAGATACATTCGGCGCACTCTTTGGTAATGTCTTCGAAATACCCCAACCGGCATATAAGGCGGAACACAAGTTCGGATGCCGATGAAATTTGTGGGTGCGAAATGGTAATCTTACAAAACTCTTCAGGATTCAGATGATGGTCTATCAGTATTTTGCGGGCCGGTGATGCTTTTACCGCTTCTCCTACGGCATCGATGCGCTTCAGACTGTTGAAATCCACGCAGCAAATCACGTCTGCTTCAGCTATCAGTTTGTTTGCAAAGGCGGCATATTTGTCGTAGCGGATAATATCTTTGGCCCCATTCATCCATCGGAGAAAATCCGGGAAAGCATTAGGGACAATCACGTGTACCTCTTTTCCTTGTGTCTCTAAAAAATGCAGGAGTCCCAATGAAGAACCGATGGCATCACCATCGGGAGAGAGGTGTGTCACTATCACCATCTTGTCTGCTTTGTCCAACCATTTGGCAAAATGGTCCACATTGGCTTGCTCTATCACTTTACTGAACATATGTCTTCTTCTTTTTTTATATGCTTTTTGATAAAATGTTTGCAAATATAGTGCAAACGGTTCGGACGCTCCACTTTAATTAAAAAATATTAAGAAGAAAAAGGGAGGATTTCATCGGACGTTCCTCGGTGTTTTTTATGAGGGGCCGAATTGAAGGGCATAGCTCAAGGCATGGCCAACTTCGACCGTTTCTTTCAGCTGTTCGGCATCTACAAAAAAGCGGTTATATGCGTAAAAATAACGCAATAAATTTGGATGATTTGAAATCTTTGTTTACTTTTGCATAAAAAATAACGCACAGATGAAAGTTAAGAATCAAAAAATAGTGATTATGGGGAAGGATATTTCGAGACTTCTTGAAAAAGTCAAGAATATTGACTGGCGTGATATCAATTCTATATGCAGTGGAACTTAG
>CAZTPB010000180.1:0-4388 GCA_964614555.1 uncultured Bacteroides sp. | reverse complement strand
ATCCTCAAAAATCCGAAGCAAATCATCGCAAGCTAATTTATAGAACCTCCCTATATGGCTATTTTAGTTTGGATGGCAGTGGACAATAACAGAATCAGAGTCTCACGGCTGATCTCATGACTCATTGCCATCTTTGTAAATTTCGGCTTCAGGAATTTGCCGCTGTCAAACCATTTCTGATACATGACATATCCGTTAAGGTCATAATGCAGTATTTTCACCTTCCGATAATCTTTCGAATAGAAGATGAAAGCCTCGTCATAGTTCTTGGGATTATGCCCCATCGTCTCGCGGACAATACCGGCCAGACCTTCATGTCCCTTACGCATATCAGTCGGCTTGCTACTCATGTAGTACCTGGTTCTTGATGTGAAGTTAATCATGGCTATGACAGTTTGCGTAGCAGTTCGGAAACTGCATACAGGTTGTTACTTCTTATCTCAATACTGTCACCATCGGGACTCTGCAGTTGCAGAACTTTCACTTCCCAACTCACTTGCTTCGGACTTTCTTCCTCTAGAGAGAGGGAAATGAAAGATTGGGAAGGTAGCACTCTCTGTGGCTTGCTTGCCGAATAAGTTTTCTTGAACTCCATGAGCCAGTTGTAGTCTACTGCCTCATCCTTGCAATATTTGCGCAGGCTACGACCGTTACCATACTGATTGTAATCCTGCATAATCTTTTCAAAATACTCTCTTGTCTCCATATCTGTTAAGGATTGATTTGGCGACAAAGGTAGATAGTATTTTTACAATGACCTTACGCTAAAATGATGGTTTACTGATGTAACTTTGCTTGCTCTATCAAATCCGCAAGTTGTGCGGTATCTTTGGCTACCAATACGTCAAACTTCTGTTCCATCAGATCCGCAATTTCTATCTGGTGGTCATCCACATGTTCACCGTACTGATGGAGGAACCATACTTTTTCTATATTCTTGTTTGTAATTCCTCCTTCACAGATTTTTAACCATTGTGTTATAAGAAGAAAAAGACTGAGAGCATGAGCAATAGGCTGAATGGGATGCTTACTATAAAGGTCCTATCAGTTCTTGAACAAGATTGACGAAGCGTTTGCAAGGTTCCATCATGGAATCTACATCTTCTTTATTAAAATCAAACAAATCACTATAATCTCCCTTAGAACGCCAATTCAACAATTTTGCATAAACACGAAAATCCTCTGTTGTCATCAAACCTGCACGTACAATTTGTTCCGAAAACTGGCCAATGACCCCAGCATGAGTTTTGGCAGGGATATGTTTATGCAATAGCAATGCAGAAGCTGAATAAAAACAAGCATAGTATAACCTGTTTATCACCGAGTTCCACTGTGCTGCATCATACAATACACAGGCTGCTTGATAAGTTTCCTGTGCCTTTTCCAACCGATAACGGATATAAGCCGTCATATTTTCATCCTGTACTGTATTCATAATCGGATTGCTTCTGCTTGAACACTTTGATAAAAGGGAGTCATGGCATGTCGTTCATGCCAATCTTTTTGTCCATAGGCAAACAATTGGATAGCCTGTCCTGTCTCTACCATCAAGTCACAGATATGATCCATGAAGCGTTCTTCCTCTTTAAAGCTCAATCTGTCTTTAGGAGACAACACCAACACATCCCAATCAGAATCATCCCTTGCTTCACCACGGGCCCGGGAGCCATAAAGCAACACCTGTGCCATCGGATCCGTTTCGTGCACATTCTGCTTTATTTTAGACAGCATTGTTTGATAATCAATAGTCATGATTCTTATTATTTTCTGCAAAAATACCTCTTTCCTCCCAAACAAACAAATTATCGGATGAAATAATCGTTTTTTCACTTCAGTATTCTCCCTCTCTCTCTGATTCTTAACCATTGTGTTTAAGCTGGAAAGAACGGAGAGCATGGGCAATATGTCAGGATGGGGTGTTTGCCACACTACACAGCATTCTCTTCACGGTTGAAGTTGTCATAAAATTGACTTTGTTTCAGTTTTAAGTTAGAAACCTCTTGATACATGAATTTGCATGTGTCATCATATATAGGTATTGCAGTTCCTCTGTCTTCCGCATCTTCAAAATGAAGGTACGTGCGGTAATAATTCACTAAATCCTCATCTTCAGACAAGTCTGCGGCAAATAAAAACAAATATTGGCAACCGACAAGTTTCATGACATCAAGCACTATCGGAACAATAAAGTGCCAAAACACAACTACACCCATTTTTTGCTTCAATCCAAAGTCTTCCCAAATATGTCTGCAATCGTCATTTGCACAAAACTGCACCAACTCAATACCGGCAAAGGTTTCACCTACTCTTTTCATTCCATAGGCAAACTCTTCTTCAATAGAATCTATTGCCTGAGTATCTTTATTCTTCCTTTTTATCTTTTCAAGATCAGATTTAGTGAAACCTTTTCGACTCCTCAGTTTTTCAAAAATCAAATCAATGCTTTGTCTGTCATCATCAGTCGTGTCAGAATCCTGTTTCAATTTCCAAAGATATTTCAACATATTCTTCACCAACTGCAGTCTCTTCTCATCTATATAATGATCATACAACAATCCACACTTTAGAGAAAAATAAAACAAAATTTCCCCGTTTGTATTCTTCACCAGATAATATGCCACATTCCCATTTTCATCTTCTTCAAAAGCCTCATTACGCAACGGTTCCACTAAATTGTCATTACGGGAATTATAGAACGAGCCAATTGTCCTAAGGTTATCCTCATTCGATGAAAGGCGTTCGCACTTCAACGAATTGATTATTGCCAATTGTTTTTCTGTAATCTTCATACTGTTGTGGATGCAACGGCATTCATCTTACTTAATAGAAAGCGGCGGAGTTTCACACGTTCTGCATCCTTTTTTATGTTCTCCATCCGCATCGATACATTTCCATTCTCTCCGGCAGCCAACCCAACACGAGCCTTCTTCCACGAATATTCGCCATGAGTAAGTGCACTCAAACTCCATGAGTCCTTTTTTGCATATTGTGCAAACACCTTATCCAGTATTGGCATATATTGCTGCAACTCATCATCCGTCAGAGTCACTCCTAACATTTCCGATTTATATAGTTGGCGTATTTCCACAAGCACAGGTCCGTATTTCCAAGCCTTAAATAAGGAGTCAAACAAGGGGGCGCCTGTCTGTATCATAGATTCACGCTGAGCAAGATAAAGCATTTTGTGGAGCTTCATCTCATCAATACGCACGCCATATTCAGCCTGATAACGTCGGTATATATAAGTTGCTATTTTTACTGCGTCAACCATATAATCTACAATTAGTAATGCAAAGATAGCAAATTTTATTCAATCTGCCAATTACATCGACTGAAATCCGTCAATATTATAACTTTTAGTCGAATTTGGAGCAAAACTTTCTTCCCACAATTTCAATCATTGATAATATGCCTGATAGCTTCTACTAACTCAGCATTCTTTGACTGATATTGCTTGTACTGATGTAACTTTGCTTGCTCTATCAAATCCGCAAGTTGTGCGGTATCTTTGGCTACCAATACGTCAAACTTCTGTTCCATCAGATCCGCAATTTCTATCTGGTGGCCATCCACGTGTTCGCCGTATTGATGGAGGAAGCATACTTTTTTAGATTCTTGCTTACATCATAACATCTGTTTTTTCAGATGCAAAGGTAGAAAGACTGGGGATTATTGGCAATATGTCAAAATTGGACGCTTACATGATGAATATCAAAGGTACAGAATTTCAGCCAGACAACGTTTCGAACTATTACCGAGTGTACAATTTTTGTGGGATTTAAAATAATCATTAACTTTGCGGCATGATTAAGAAACTGCAAAACATGTTAGGCCGTATCATTCCATTCTTTGTATGGATATGTCTCATTCCTTTCTCTTTGATATATGTCGGACTGAAAGGAATAATTTCTCTTTTCCGAAAAAACGTTCACAAATGAATCGTGCAGGAAAGACCAATGCAGCTTGCAGATATCGTTTGCGCGTATGCTTTTCCTTGTACATCCGATAGACAAAGCGTAAGTTCATCCTATCAATCCATGCAGGATAATAGTCTATCTCATTCTTAGCCGTCTGATGAATGAATCCCCCGCAAGTGAAGCCGATTCCTTGGTAGCCAGCCTCTTTCACCTTCAGCAGGAAACGTTCCTGCATCAAAGCCCCCATTCCTACAATCAAGTAATCAGGATTCAATTTAGTGACAGTTGCAGCCTCCTTATCCTGTTCCTCCTCAGAAGAGAAATACCCGTTCCTATATCCTGCAAGCAGGAGATTAGGGTATCGTTCTTTGAAGATTTGCACAGCCTGCTCCACCTGTTCCTGCTTAGAGGCAACGATATAAATGGTCTTTTCGTGCTCTTCGGAATAGCTCAGCAGTTCCGGTGCCAGTG
>CAZTPB010000179.1:0-4424 GCA_964614555.1 uncultured Bacteroides sp. | reverse complement strand
CGCACCACGACCATACGGAACACGACGTGAATATCATCGTCACCGAGCAGGGTGTGGCCGACCTCAGAGGCAAGAGCCCGATGCAGCGTGCCGAAGCCATCATCGAAAACTGTGCACACCCGGACTACAAGAATCTCCTTTGGGATTACCTGAAGATCACCTCCAAAGGCCAGACTTGCCACAATGTGGCTGCCGCATTGGGTATGCACGATGCATTGGCCAAGCAGGGGGACATGCGCCTGACAGATTGGGGCCAATACACCAAATAAGTATCAACAAAAAGGAATATGAACATTGTATATCATCTTGTAGGCGCATTGTGGCACTTGCTCTCCTTGCTGCCTTTGCGGATACTCTATGTGTTGTCGGATATCATCTATTATCCGCTCTTCTATTGCATCCGCTACCGCCGGAAGGTGGTACACAAGAATCTCGTAAACTCCTTCCCCGACAAAACGGGGAAGGAGATTCTTGAAATAGAGAAGGGGTTCTACTCATGGTTCTGCGACTATGTGGTGGAGACCATCAAAGTGCGCTCCATGAGCAGGGAAGAGATGCACCGGCGCATGACTTTCGACGGACTGGATGCCATATATGAAGAGATGGAGCAGGGCGGACATACCCTTTGCTTTGCATACTTGGGACATTATTGTAATTGGGAATGGGTGGCATCCCTTCCGTTATGGACCGGAAAAAAACTGCATTGTGCACAAATCTACCATCCATTGGAGAGCAAAGTGTTTGACAAACTGTTTCTTGAGCAACGTTCACGCTATGGAGCCGAAAACATCTCCATGAACCAGACCTTGCGCCGTATCGTCACGATGCAACGAGCCGGAGAGAAAAGCATCATCGGATTCATATCAGACCAAACCCCCCATTGGAACAACATCCACCTTTGGATGGATTTCCTGCATCAGGACACACCGGTCTTCACAGGTACCGAACGATTGGCACAACAAACCAACGGATGCCTCTACTACATCGACATCAAACGCCCCAAAAGAGGATATTATCATGCCACTTTCCGCCCAATGCTGGTGGATAAAGAGGCTGCGTCTGAATATCCCATCACCGAGACCTATATGCATATGTTGGAAAAGAGCATAAAGGAAGCACCGGCCTTTTGGCTATGGTCGCACAACCGATGGAAACGCAAACATGAAGTGTATGACCGCAAAATGGAGGAACGTGAACGGGGAAAACAGGAGAGAATCAGACAAAACCAACAATAAATGATGAAAAAGGTATTGACTGTCGGGGTTTACGACCTCTTGCATATCGGACACATAGAATTGTTCCGCAAAGCCAAAGCATTAGGCAACCATCTGATTGTAGCCGTACAGGATTCAGAGGTGGTGCTTCAATACAAACCGGATGTCAATCTGGTATATACCACCGAAGAGCGTTGCTATATGGTGAAATCCATCAGATATGTAGATGAAGTCATCGTCTATCGCGGTGTTGACGAACTGGTCAATGAAATCGATTTTGACATCTTTGCCAAAGGACCGGACCAGAACCATGAAGGATTCTGCAAAGCCGAAGCTTATTGCAAGGAAAACGGCAAGCAGGTGGTAGTCATGCCACGCACTGAAGGAGTGTCTTCTTCACAACTGAAAGAACTGATAAAGAGTATGTAATTTAAAGGGAAAGAGAAAGCTACCTCTTCTTTTTGAAAAAATCTTTCATCAGCGCAGCAGCCTCATCAGAGAGCACTCCTTGTACCACTTCTGTTTTAGGATGTAATGCCTCGGGAGCAAAACGCCGGTAGCCACGCTTCTCGTCGGATGCCCCGAATACTACACGGCTCACTTGTGCCCAACCGATAGCACCAGCACACATGATACACGGCTCTACTGTGACATAAAGTGTGCATCCGGTCAGATACTTCCCTCCCAGCGTATTGGCAGCGGCCGTCAAGGCCTGCATCTCGGCATGAGCAGTCACATCGGTAAGTGCCTCCGTCAGGTTATGCGCACGGGCTATCACCCTATCCTGACATACAACGACTGCTCCTACAGGCACTTCGCCTTTGTCAAAGGCTGTCCGGGCTTCATTCAAAGCCTTTTTCATGTATTGGATGTCCTTTTCTTCTGTAGCATTCATTTCCCTATACCTTATTATATATACCTGCAAAAATTCACCGGCGCATTTCATGTTCATTGAACAGTGTCGGATAGTCCTCCTCCATCATGTTGCGATGAATGAAAGCCAACAGCGTTTCACGCATCCAACGTCCCTTGTTCGTTATCTTGTATTTCTTCAGATAACGCTCCACTATCTGTGCCTCCTCCTCGCTGACCAGACAGACCAACCGCTGGTGACGTTTTGGCTCTGTAGAAAGCACTTTCACACGTCTTTTGGCATTGTTTCTCATAATCAAGTGCAAAAATAATGCTAACTTGTTTGATTTACAAGAAAAAAGTTTTTATTTTTGCGAATAAACTTCCAACAAGCATATGGCAGAACACAATTTACGGGGAAAAAGAGGCGAAGAAGAGGCCGTAAAACACCTCTTGGCTCAAGGCTATACCATCCTGCACCGCAACTGGCGGAGCGGACATAAGGAGCTTGACATCGTGGCCCGCCAAGGAAACGAACTGGTGGTGGTGGAGGTGAAAAGCCGGAAGAATACCCTGTTCGGACGACCGGAAGATGCCGTAGATGGGAGGAAGATACGCCGTATAGTAGCTTCGACCGATGCCTATCTGCGCAAATTTTCCATCGACCTTCCGGTGCGCTTCGATGTCATCACCATCATCGGCGAGACAGCCCCTTACAGGATTGAGCATATCTGCGATGCCTTTTTCCCTCCCATGTGGAACTGAACCAATTGTGATAGAGATTTATGAACCAAATAAGACGAGTTATGGAAAAGAAGAAAAAACATCCGTTGCACGGCTATGGTTATGGCAGCAGCAGTCGTCTGGAGCAAGTACAGGTCATCACCCTGAAGGAGGTGGATTCTACAAACAACTATCTGCGCAATCTGTCAGCCGGACAGATAGAGAAAGAGTTTGTAGCCGTAGTAGCCAAATCGCAGACATCAGGTCGCGGACAACGAGGCAACACGTGGGAATCAGTCCCGGGAAAGAATCTGACATTCAGCATCAGGATGAGTCCTACATTTCTGACTGCCCGCGAACAATTTATCCTGTCGCAAGCCATGGCTCTCAGTGTCAAAGAGACGCTTGACGACTATGTCCGCGCACCACATCCGCGTATCAAATGGCCGAACGACATCTATTGGAACAAAAAAAAACTGTGCGGTATATTGATTGAGACAGATTTGGTAGGAAAGAATCTGGAAACCTGCATTATCGGTGTAGGCATCAACCTGAATCAGGAGGAGTTTCACAGCGATGCACCCAACCCGGTCTCTGTATGGCAAATAACAGGGCATACGACTGAACCGTTAGCCATCATGAAAAAAGTAATCCAACGTTTTGTCACCTATTACGAACAGATACGCCAAGGCCATACACACGACCTTATCGACCACTACCACAAGGCTTTGTTCAGACGCGTGGGATACCATCATTTCCGACAGGGAGAAACTCTCTTCGATGCACGTATCCGTGGCGTGGAGTCGGACGGACATCTTTTATTGGAAGACCGCGAAGGAAATATCCGCACCTGCGGCTTCAAAGAAGTAGAATATGTACTTTGAGACTCCGCAACAGAAAGCCAAAGTGGCGGGCAACGGTACCCACGACTCCATAATGGCGGCACATCAGCCGGAATCGTTCAACAAGAGAGGCCCGATGATTGCGTGTCGTCATTCCCTCTTGCAGATAGTCGGCCACGGTGAAAGGCAGATGTAACAGACTGTCAGTCTGCTTCATCACGCGAATGCACCAATCGAAATCGGCTGAGAAGCGGAAACGGGTATCATACTCCGGACAAAGGTCGCGCCTTGCATAGAAAGCCTGATGACAGACAAGCATGCCCTGCTTGAAACTTTTCCATGTAAGATGTTCTGGTGGTGAAAGATGACGCGGACCGAGGTAACGGCCTTCGTTATCGACAATGTCGGTATGTCCGTAGAGGACGCCGGGATAAGCTACGAGTGATGAGCTACAAGTTACGAGTTCTCCATCCGGATGGCACTCGTAGCTCGCAGCTCGTAGCTTATCAACTATATTTTCCACCGTCTCCCTCTCATGCAACTTGTCGCCCGCATTGAGGAAACAGACATAGTCACCCGTGGCGAGGCGGAGCCCCTTGTTCATGGCATCGTACAGGCCGCGGTCAGGCTCGCTCACTACCTTGGCAAGGTGCTGGCCGTGGAGGCGGGCAATCTCCAGTGTGCGGTCTTTCGACGCACCGTCGATGAGGATATGCTCGATGTGCGGATAGGTCTGTCCGGCCACACTCCGCAAGGTGCGTTCAAGTGTTTCCTCTGCATTATAGGTGACGGT
>CAZTPB010000178.1:0-4537 GCA_964614555.1 uncultured Bacteroides sp. | reverse complement strand
GATGCGGCACTCGTTTTTGAGGGTTGCCTCGACAAATACCTTGTAGGTTCCCTTGACTACGCGCTTGCCTTCGTTGTCGGTGAAGTCCCAAATGAAGGTTTGCTTGCCGCTCTCTTTGGGTGTAGCTCCGGTGAATGCATCAAGCTCGGTGTCTGTCATCTCGGCAGCCTTGGCATTGGTCACCCATGTGGGTACGCAAGCCGGGCGGTAGGTGTAACCGCGCTTGATGGGTTGTCCTTCGCGCACACGTCCTTTGGTGGTGAAGGAGGTGACGAAGAGGGTCTTTACGACTTCGCCTTTCTCGTTCTCAATCCACACGGCGTACTGGTTTGAGCCGGGGCCAGCCTTGCGCTCATAGTCGAACGTAATCTCTACACACTTGTCCTTGGCGGACTTCTTCTTTCCGTCGTTCAAGGCCAACATTCCGAGGGAAGTGGCGATGAGCAGACACAGGGTGATAATCTTCTTCATGATGATAATTGTTATTTAAGTTTATTTGTCATTCGTAGCTATTCACTCGTAGCTAGTAGCTATTCACTCACTCACCTATCCTTATACATTCCTTCGTAGTACTTCTGATAGTCGCCACTGGTGACATTGTCCATCCACGCCTGGTTGTCGAGGTACCAACGGACAGTCTTTTCGATACCCTCTTCGAACTGAAGGCTTGGTTCCCATCCGAGTTCTTTCTGAAGTTTGGTAGAGTCGATGGCGTAGCGCATATCGTGGCCAAGGCGGTCGGTGACGTAGGTGATGAGTTCCAAGGAATGACCTTCGGGGTTACCCAACAAGCGGTCAACCGTCTTGATGATGACGTGGATGATGTCTATGTTCTTCCATTCGTTGAATCCGCCGATGTTGTATGTTTCGGCAATCTTTCCGTTGTGGAAGATGACATCGATGGCGCGTGCATGGTCAACCACATAGAGCCAGTCGCGTACGTTTTCTCCCTTGCCATAAACGGGAAGGGGTTTGCGCTGGCGGATGTTGTTGATGAAGAGGGGAATCAGCTTTTCGGGGAACTGATAAGGACCGTAGTTGTTCGAGCAATTGGTCACGATGGTAGGCATACCGTAGGTGTCGTGGTAGGCACGCACGAAGTGGTCGCTACTGGCCTTTGAGGCACTATAGGGTGAATGGGGGTTGTACTTGGTGTGCTCGTAGAAGAAGTCCTTGCCGTATGCCAAATGGTGTTCGCCTGACGAAGCGGTGGTGGTAAAGGGAGGTTCCACTCCTTCGGGATTGGTGAGTTCGAGTGCTCCATACACCTCGTCGGTCGAGATGTGGTAGAAGCGCTTGCCTTCGTACTTCTCGGGCAATGACTCCCAGTAGATTTTGGCAGCTTGCAGGAGGGCAAGGGTGCCCATCACGTTGGTGCGTGCAAAGGTGAAGGGGTCTTTGATGCTTCTGTCCACATGACTTTCGGCGGCAAGGTGTATGATGCCGTCCACCTGATTGTCTTGCATGAGTTTGAGCATGAGGTCGAAGTCGCAGATGTCGGCTTTGACGAAGGTATAGTTAGGACGGTCTTCGATGTCCTTCAAGTTTGCCAGATTACCGGCATAGGTGAGTTTGTCAACGTTGATGATGTGGTAGTCGGGGTATTTGTTCACAAAGAGTCTTACGACATGGCTACCAATGAATCCGGCTCCGCCGGTGATGATGATATTTTTCATATACTATAAACATATTTATGGACCCCATCCCTACCTTCCCCAAGGGGAAGGAGTAGATAGCTTTGCAAATCATTCTACTCCCCTCCCTTGTGGAGGGGCAAGGGGGAGGGTCCTTTTAATACAATTCCATATTTATCTCAAAGGGTGAATCGAATTCCTTCAGTTGGGGATGGTGGGCATCCTTTTCGCTGAGGAGGACTTTGTCGGCAGGTATCTGCCAGTCGATACCGAGTGTAGGGTCATCCCAAGCAATGGCTCCTTCGGCTTGAGGTGCATAGAAGTTGTCGCACTTGTATTGGAAGATGACTTCGTCGCTCAACACACTGAATCCGTGGGCGAAACCACGAGGCACGAAGAACTGGCGATGGTTGTCTTCGGTGAGTTCACAACTTACCCATTGTCCGTATGTGGGCGAACCTTTGCGGATGTCCACGGCCACATCCAGTACGGCGCCTTTCACGCAACGTACCAGTTTGCTCTGTGCAAAGGGCGGTTTCTGGAAGTGAAGACCGCGAAGCACTCCGTAGCTGGACTTGCTTTCGTTGTCTTGCACAAAATGTACGGTGCGCACCTTTTCGTCGAACACTCGTTGGCTGAACGATTCGAAGAAGTATCCGCGTGCATCGGTGAAGATACGCGGTTCTATGATGACTACGCCTTCGATGGCAGTTTTGATTACATTCATCTTTTCAATTCATCTATTACTTTCAACAAATATTGCCCATACTGGTTCTTCAACATGGGTTGGGCCACTTCGCGCATCTTGGCTTCGTCAATCCATCCTTGGCGGTAAGCGATACCTTCGAGGCAAGCTACCTTCAATCCTTGACGCTTTTCGATGACCTCGATGAAGGTGGATGCTTCGCTCAGCGAATCGTGTGTACCGGTATCGAGCCATGCGAAGCCGCGACCGAGTGTCTGCACTTTCAACTCCTTATCGTTGAGGAAGGTCTGGTTGACCGTAGTGATTTCCAACTCTCCGCGTGGCGAAGGTTTGATATTCTTGGCCACTTCCACCACCTTATTGGGATAGAAGTAGAGTCCCACCACGGCATAGTTGCTCTTTGGCTGGGCTGGTTTCTCTTCGATGCTCAGACAGTTACCCTCTTTATCAAATTCGGCTACACCGTAGCGTTCCGGGTCGCTCACCCAATAGCCGAATACGGTAGCCTTCTGCTCCTCTTCAGCCGTACGTACAGCTTCGCGAAGCATACCGGTAAAGCCTCTGCCATGGAAGATGTTATCACCCAAAACCAGACAAGCCGAGTCGTTGCCGATAAACTCTTCACCGATGATGAAGGCTTGTGCAAGTCCGTCGGGACTTGGCTGTTCGGCATATTCAAACTTCACTCCATAGTCGCTGCCATCGCCCAACAAGCGTTTGAACCCCGGCAGGTCGTGAGGGGTTGAGATGATGAGAATTTCTCTGATGCCGGCCAACATCAGTACCGAGATGGGATAATAAATCATCGGTTTGTCATAGATGGGTATCAACTGTTTGCTGACTCCCTTGGTGATAGGGTAAAGACGAGTTCCGCTACCACCGGCCAATACGATTCCTTTCATAAAATATATTCAAATAAGAGTTTTATAATATATTCCATTTGTTCTTTAAACAGTGCAAAGAAACGAGTTTTTCTTGAATTATGCAAACAAACTTCCCGAAAAGTCCCATTTTATAGCTATATAAATAGATGGAGAGCTGAAAAATAAGTGGCAAAAGCTTTGTCAATCAAAAATAAAGCAGTAATTTTGCAACCGCTAATACGGGTTATTGGCATTGTTCAAATCAATAATTAATTAAAAAACAACAAAATGGCAACAAAAATCAGATTGCAAAGACACGGACGCAAAGGCTATGCTTTCTATGCTATCGTAATTGCAGATGTAAGAGCACCACGTGATGGTAAGTTTATTGAAAAGGTTGGAACTTATAATCCCAACACTAATCCTGCCACAGTAGATTTGAATTTTGAACGCGCACTTTATTGGGTGAACTGTGGTGCACAACCGACTGACACAGTCCGCAACATCCTTTCCCGTGAAGGTGTGTACATGATGAAACATCTTTTGGGTGGAGTGAAGAAAGGTGCTTTTGATGAAGCTGCAGCACAAGCTAAGTTTGAAGCTTGGAAGAAAGACAAGCAGAACGGCATTGCACAATTCGTAGCTAAAGAAGAAGAAGCTGCTAAGGCTGCAGCCAAAGTCCGTTTGGAAGCAGAGAAGAAAGTGAATGAAGAAATCGCTAAGAAAGTGGCTGAGAAGAAAGCTGCTGTAGCAGCAGCTAAAGCTGAGGCAGAGGCGGCCGCTAATGCAGAAGAGGCTCCGGCTGAAGAAAACGCAGCAGAGGCGTAAAGAGGGTTGCCTCACATATTTTTAATTCGATTTATCTCAAACAAACAAGAAAAGCCTTTCCAACATTGTTGGTGGGCTTTTTTCTTGATTTTCCGCAGTTGTCATCTTAGTTTTTCAGGCGATCTGCCCCTTGATAGTGTGAGGGTGTTTCTTTGACACAGTCTCTTTTTGCAACTATATGTTTTACAACATACCTTTTTTGTTGTGGATGTCGTAAAAATGCAATACCTTTGCAGCCGTTATCCTAAAACAATCTTTTTACCTTAAAAAAGTTAGTACCAAGTAGAAATACTCAAAAGCGGTATCCCTGTGATAGGGAAGCCGCTTTTGCCTTTCTATGGTTTCCCCTAAATTTATGGATAACCGTTGCCCCCCACCTACCTTACCTGATAGTTTCAAGACTCAGGGGGTGCACATCAAAAAAAAGCCGATGTCAAAATGACATCGGCCTGATGAGCGGAAAACGAGGCTCGAACTCGCGACCCCAACCTTGGCAAGGTTGTGCT
>CAZTPB010000177.1:0-4552 GCA_964614555.1 uncultured Bacteroides sp. | reverse complement strand
CCAAAGCCTGTACGAGGTCTTTGCGAAGACCATTCTTGTGACCGTTCCAAGTGTCAACGGGGAAGAGCGACACGTGTTCCACATCGGCACCGTTCTGTCCGCGCAGGAACACACGCAACACAGCCTTTTCCTCGGTATTGTTGGGAGTCAGTTCCACCTCATACTTTTTCCATTCGTGCGAATCGACAGTGATTTCTGCACCGGCCAATCCTTGGCTTTCGCCCATCGACTTGGTGTTGGCAATCTCTGCATAAATCTTGGCTGTGCCATCAGCTTTGGCTGTACGTGCCCATACGCTGAAGCGGTATTTCTCGCCCTTCTTCACACCGATGCCGAAGAATCCTTCGTTCTCGATGCAGGTATGCTTGTGTCCATGGCCTGAGCCATTCAAGCGTACATAGTGAGGGTTGCGTTCGAAGGGACCGTCGTTCTTCAACTCGACCTTGCCGGCCACTTTCCATCCTTGCAGATTGTTGCAGGGGAACTCAAACGAGCGGTTCTTCACCAATTCAGCATAGAGGCCGCCGTCGGCGGCATAGTTGATGTCCTCGAAGAAGAGTCCGTACATGGTGGGCTGTATCTCAGCACCCACTTTCTTAGTGTTAATCACCAACTCGTGTGTGTCGGCGGTCTGTGCAGCAGCCGTCAGTCCGGCGGCCAATGCCAGTGTTGTCAACAGTGTTTTCATTTTGTTATTTGTTTGGTTATAATGGTTAATAAATTGTTTTTTCAAAACTATAGGTACTATAGTCACTATAGGAATTATAGCCACTTAAACCCCTTTGGCCTTGAAGGCAAGGGCATACATGCGCATCTGCTTCACCATGGCCAACAGGCCGTTGCTACGGGTGGGAGAAAGGTGTTCTTTCAGGCCTATGCGCTCGATGAAATAGAGGTCGCTTTCCAGAATTTCATCGGGTGTATGTCCGCTCACCACTTGGATGAGGAGGCTGATGATACCCTTTACGATGAGGGCATCGCTTTCGGCCTGGAAGTGTACAAGGCCGTCGGTATAGTCGGCCTGTAGCCACACCCGGCTTTGGCATCCTTCGATAAGGTTTTGTTCGGTCTTATATTGTTCGTCCAGCGGTGCCTGTTCGTTGCCCAAATCGATGAGCAGTTGGTAACGGTCCATCCAGTCGTCCAGTTCGCTGAACTCTTCAATGACTTCGTCTTGCAGTTGGTTGATGGTTTTCATTTTCTTTTTCTTTATGGGTCCAATGGGGCTGACAGGTCTGATTAGTCCAATTGGTGGTAGTTCGATTATTTTTCATTATAAATCACCTCCAACACGGTTTGGCCCACGGCCTTCAAGGTGTTGCGGTCTATGTGTTCCATATTGTCGTTCACCGTGTGCCAGGTATCTCCGAAAGAGGAGAGTTCGCTGTTCTCCATCATGGGGATGATGTCTATACAGGGAATACGGGCTATGCGGTTGACGGGGAGATGGTCGTCGGTGACGTATCCGCCGGCTTGTTGGGGGAAGTATTTTCCATACCCGGCCTGATGGGCTTTTGTCCACACCTTATCCACAATGGCGGGGGCATAGTGCCTGGAGAAACCTTCGTGGAAGAATGTGGCATCACGGCCACCCACCATGTCCAGCAGAATGCCGAAGCGGGCATTGTAGTCTGGCTTGTGGGGAGTACGCGCCCAATACTGGGAGCCCAGACACCAACTTCCTTCGCTATCCACATCGGGCAGAAATTGCGGTACACCATAGTCTTCCACATCAAAGAAGATGACATCTATGCCTATATTCGGTTGAGCCAACTGTATTAGACGAGCCACTTCCAACAAGACCCCTACCCCACTGGCACCATCGTTAGCACCATCTACCGGTGTGTGATGGTTCTTCTCGTCGGGGTCGTTGTCTGCCCAGGGGCGGCAGTCCCAATGGGCACAAAGCAAGACACGCTTGCGGTTATCCGGTTGGAAAGCTCCGATAATGTTGCGCATGGGGAGTTCCTTGCCATCAAAAGCCGTCACCTTGTCACATTGTTCAGTCACCACCGCCCCTCTGCCCTTAAGCTGTTCTACCAACCAATTGCCACAAGCACGATGAGCCTCACTGCCTGGCGTACGGGAGCCGAAAGCGACCTGTGCCGCCACATAGCGATAGGCACTGTCGGCACTAAAGGCAGGCACCAAAACGGCCGTTTCCTGTACGGTTTCTTTCTGTCCTTTACTTTCCCCCTTACCGCTGCAACAGACAAACAGTCCTGCCAAAACTGGGAACAGGAGCCGACCAACATTACACCATTTCATTGTATCTATTATTATCTTTTGTGAATAACGTGCAAATATAAACAATATCTTTCACTGAGGTCCACAGGAGAAGAGAATATTAACGTAAGATAACGTAGAAATGAAAGAAAAATAGAGAAGATTTCATATCTTTGTCGTATCTTCGCAACCAAAAAGTAAAGGACATGAAGAAATTAGCGATTGTCGGCTGTGGGAAATTAGGAAGCCTCGTAGCCGATGCTCTGATAAAAGGACTGCTTCCTGAATATGAACCCGTAGCACTCTATTCGCGTACCAAAGAGAAAGCCGAAGCATTGGCCGGAAAACTGAAACAGGCCGGGTGGCAATGTGCTGTGTGCGAAAGCATGGAAGAACTGGTGGCTTTGGCGCCCGACTATATCGTGGAGGCTGCATCGCCTGCGGCTATGCGACAATTGGCTCTGCCGGCACTGGAACGCGGATGCAACATTGTGACACTCTCTATCGGAGCACTGGCCGACGAGACACTATATAATAAGGTAAAAGAAAGTGCTGCCCGCTGCGGCAGCCGCATCTACATCGTCTCGGGGGCTACCGGCGGATTTGATGTGCTACAGACTGTCACCCTAATGGGCAATGCCAAAGCACGCTTCTTCAACGAAAAGGGACCGAACGCACTGAAAGGGACACCTGTCTATGACGAAGGACTGCAAGAGGAACAGCGTACCGTCTTCCAAGGCACTGCCACAGAGGCTATCGCCATGTTTCCCACTAAAGTAAATGTCACCGTGGCGGCCTCACGGGCCTCCATCGGGCCTGAGCAGATGCAGGTGACCATGCAATCGACACCCGGTTTCAAAGGGGACACCCAACGTGTCGAGATAGAGAACGAACAGGTGCATGCCGTCATCGATGTCTATAGTGCCACGGCCGAGATAGCCGGGTGGTCTGTAGTCAACACCTTACGAAATATCGTTTCACCCATTGTATTTTGCTGATGAAAAATCCGAAGAACAAAAAGCTCCTTCTCGCCGCACTCATCCTGTTAACGGGATTCACGGCCTGCAACGATGGGAACAAAAGCAGGCAGTTGCCGCAACTGTCCATTTCGCTGCCGAGAGAAGCTCCGGAGCTTTCCCGCGATGAATGGATTGACGTGCGCATACGGGTGACAGACGAAAACGGCAACCGGGATTTCTCTTCACCCTATCTCAGTGTGAAGGGGCGCGGACACTCTACTTTCAACAAGCCCAAGAAACCTTACAATCTGAAATTAGACCGTGAACGTTCGATACTGGAACTGCCTGCCCGAAAGAAGTATTCCTTGTTGGCCGATTTTTTCGACCACGCCCTTATCCGCAATGCCTTGGCACTGGAGATAGCCCGACAAACCTCATTGGCTAACACCACCCCACAAGGGCGCTTTGTCAGTCTGCGGGTAGATGAACAAGAACAAGGGGTCTATTACCTCTGTGAGAAAGTAGCCGACATGGTGAACGAAGAGACTTTGCTGCTCGAACTGGACTCCTATGCCATCGAGGAAGAGAGGGCCTCTTTCCGAACCGCCGAACTGCAACTCCCCGTCTCTGTGAAGTTGCCCAAGAAACTGCCTGCCGCCCTGTTGGCGGAGGCAGAACGTATCGTGAATGAAGCAGAGGCCAATCCTGCCGCACACATCGACTTCGATACTTTTGCCGACTACTTCCTGGTACAGGAACTTTGTATGAATGCCGAACCCAACGGCCCACGAAGTTGTTTCATGCATCTGCTTCCTGACGGACAGATAGCTGCCGGTCCGGTATGGGATTTCGACTTGGCTTTCATCGCTGTGAATGTGGACAAAAAGAATGATTTGCGCCCGTTGCGCCTCTCCCACCTTGAAGGAATGCGGAAACTCACACCAGACTCGCTCTACAATGCCGAAGCCTTATGGTACGGACGTCTGTTGCAGGACACCTCCTTTGTAGCCCATCTGAAAGACAGGTGGCAGACGCTGAAACCACGTTTCGAGGGACTGACGGCCTACATCGACAGCATAGACAACCTGATACGCCCCCAAGCCATAGCCGACCAACGGATGTGGAACCACTTGGAGCCTGCACGCTTCGACTCATGCACCACCTACGAATCGGCCATCGCCACCCTGCGAGCCACCTACACCGAACGGCTCAAAAAATTGGACGGGTTGGTGAACCAACTGTAGAGAAGACAGCACGAATTGGACAGCCAGCTGTATTCATAATTGCAGCAGGCTACATTCGCAATCACAGCCTGCTGCAACCGCCAACGCAGCAGGCTGTATTTTTTTTGCCTACTTTTGCTATAT
>CAZTPB010000176.1:0-4589 GCA_964614555.1 uncultured Bacteroides sp. | reverse complement strand
GTTGTATCGTAAGAAAAGGTTCAAGCCGCGAACCACAATTACGGTCGTTTCCTGTCATTGACACATGAATCTGGGCTGTTGCCGTATGCCACAGAAGTATCATGAGCAATGGGAAAATGGATCTTTTTGACATCTTCTCTGTTGATATTTAAACCAAACTATTTTCAAGCAAAAAATTCACTCCAGATACCGGGCAATGCCTCCACTGATTTGCAAGAGGGATATTTCACACATCTTGGTATCATATTCGGCCGATAGGATGCGCTCTTCGGCATCAAGCAGACTCTTCTGTGCCTCACGCATCTCGATTCCCGAGAGGTCGCCCAGCATATAACGTTCCATGGCAATCTCGTAGTTGTCGCGGGCAGCTATGAGATTTTGTCGTTCCAGATTCAACAAATCGATATTGTTCCGATAAGCCTGCCACAGGTTCATCAGATTCGCCCGAAGGCTTTGCTGGAGCTCGTCCCGCTCCAGACGGGCATTTTCAATGACGATGCGTGCATTCTTCTGCTCGCGCCTACGGTTGCCGTCGAAGAGTGTGAATCCCAACGTCACACCGAAATTCAGTCCCAGATTATCTTTATAGACATTGGTTCCCATATCATACTTGTAGTGCGTATAGCCATAGCCGGCATTTACCTTCAGGTAAGGATAATTGCGGCTCTGCACGGTGCGCAAGTCGAGTTTTGCGATACGCTGTTCCTGCTCTGCCCGAAGCAAGGAGGCATTGGTCTTGAGAGTCTGGTTCCAAAGCCGCTCGAAACGCAGACTGACATTCGGCACTATCATAGTGTCCGCCACCACCACGGGGCCATTCATATCCCGCACTGCCATCAGTTCATTCAGGCGTATGCGCGACGTGTGCAACGCCTCCTGCTGCTTCATATACTGCGCACTGTCTGCATTGAAATCGACCCGTGCCTGCTGGAGGTCGAGCCGCGAAAAGCTACCGATGTTATAACGTGCCTCCACGATACGCAGACGCTCTTTGCTCAGAGACACTGCATAACGCAGGTTTTTCAGCCGCACCTTCTGCTGTACAAAATTGTAATACTCGGCACTGAGTGAGGCTATGAAGTCTTCAATGGCAATACGGGTCTGGGTCTCTCCCTGCCGTTCGAGTTCCTTCAATCGCTTATAGGCGGTCTGTATCCCCAATCCGTCGAAAAGTGTCCAGTTGAGGTTTACTCCCACATTGTAAGTCTGGTCGAACACATTATCTTCACTCACTGTTTCTCCGGTAGAGCGCACTTTCATATCGTTGTCATCCACCGTACCCCGGTATGAAGCCGTGAGGTCAAGAGTGGGCAAATAGCCGGCATTTGCCAATGTAGCATTGTTATGGGCTATCTGCTCCTCCCCCCTGGCTATCCGCAATGCATAGTTGTTCTTCAACCCCTCCTCCAGACAGGATTGGAGTGTATAAATCTGCTGTGCTTCTCCCGAAAGGCCAACGGCCAACAATGTGCCTGAAAAGAGGCAACGGACTATATACTGTATATTCATAGACATCATTATTCACTGATTTGTTTTTTACCCTTTTTCACCGCACTCCGGTCTGTAGAGATGTAGAGATAAATGGCAGGCACCACAAACAGGGTCAGTATTGTAGAGACCAGCATCCCCCCTACAACAGCCACTCCCATGGCAATACGTCCATTGGCACCTTCTCCCGTGGCATACACCAGAGGAACCAATCCCAAAATGGTCGATACACTTGTCATCAGGATAGGGCGCAAACGTTGTATGGAAGCCATACGTACTGCTTCATGAAGAGATTCGCCACTCTCCTGCCGCTGGTTGGCAAACTCTACGATGAGGATACCATTCTTTGCTACAAGACCAATGAGCATGATGATGCCAATCTGGCTGTAGATGTTCATCGTCTGTCCGTCTATAGCCATGAAGACCAATGCACCGGCAATGGCAAGCGGCACGGTAAGCATGATGATGACCGGGTCTTTGAAACTCTCGAACTGGGCCGCCAATATCAGATAGATGAGCACCAATGCCAGAATAAAGGCAAACATCAGGCTCGACGAGCTCTCGCTATACTCCTTCGAATCGCCGGCAAGTGCCGTACGGAAGGTATCATCGAGCACCTCTGCGGCTATCTTGTCCATTTCGGCCAATCCGTCGCCAATGGTCTTCCCTTCAGCCAATCCGGCAGAGACGGTAGCCGAAGCAAAACGGTTGTAACGGTAAAGCTTCGGTGGTGCAATACCCTCTTCCAGATCGATGAGGTTGTCCATCTGAATCATCTCACCTTTGTCGCTGCGCACATATATAGACTTCAGATCCACAGGCTTGTTGCGTTGCTGACGGTTGATTTCACCCACGATTTCATACTGTTTCCCATTCATATAGAAATACCCCATACGCTGGTCTGCCAAACCATATTGGAGAGTCTGGGCTATGTTTTTGGTGCTGACTCCCATCACACTCGCCTTTTCGCGGTTGATGTTGATACGCGCTTCGGGCTTGCTGAACTTCAAGTCCACATCCGCCATCTGAAAGACCGGATTCTCATATACCTTGCCCATGAAGACGGGAAGCACTTCCTGCAACTTCTCCAAATTGGTGGCTTGAATGACATACTGCACAGGCATACCTGCACGGCGTCCGCCGAAGGTAGATTGCTGCTGCACGAATGCGCGAGCCTTGGTCTTGCCCTTGATGGCTGCCGACAGTTTTTCGGCCAATTCCATCTGGGTATAGTCCCGTTCACGAATATCGCTCAAGGTCAACCGCACATTACCCGTACCATTTGACACACGGGCAGTCACAGCCGGGACATCCCCTGCCAACGAATCGACCAATGCATTGATGTCTTCTGTATAGTCGCGAATATATTCGTAGGTGACACCTTCTGCACCACGAGTATTAATACTGATTTGCGAACGGTCTTCCAACGGAGCCATTTCAGCAGGAATGGTATTCCAAAGCCAACCGATAAGCGCCAATGTGACAACAATGACAGGCAAAGCCACCCAACGATGCCTCAAAAATGCATCCAGGCCACGGGCATAACAGTTGTTCAATCCATCAAAGAATGGTTCTGTCTTACGATAAAACCACCCCTGCCGTTCACGCTTCTTCAACAACTTGGTGGCCAACATGGGCGTAAAGGTCAATGCAGCAAACGAGGAAATGATAACCGCACCGGAAACCACAAAGCTGAACTCACGGAAGAGGCGTCCCGTCATTCCCTCCATGAAGACAATGGGGAAGAACACAGCCACCAATGTCACTGTGGTGGAAATGACTGCAAAAAATATCTCCTTCGCTCCCTCAACACCCGCCTCCACCGGTTCCATTCCACGCTCTATACGGATATAGATGTTCTCGGTCATTACAATGGCATCGTCCACCACCAAGCCTACAGCCAGCACCACCGCCAACATGGAGAGCACATTGATGGAAAAGCCACAAATGTACATGATGAAGAACGAACCGATGAGCGATACAGGAATAACCACGCAAGGCACCAGTGTCACACGCCAATCGCGCAAGAAGAGGAATATGATGACAATCACCAACAAAAAGGCCACAATCACAGTCTCCTCCACTTCTGCGATAGAGGCACGGATAAATTTTGTATTGTCAAATCCATACGTATATTCCACATCGTCAGGCAGGTCCTTTTCCATGCTTTTCATGCGCTCATATACAGCATCCGCAATCTCTATGTGGTTGGCTCCCGGCTGGGGAATGACCACTACACCCACCATAGGCACGCCATTCATCTTCATGTAACTCTTCAAGTCGCGTGCCTCCAACTCTGCACGGCCAATGTCACTGAAGCGGATGATGCGCCCCTGGTCTTCCTTAATGATCAGGTCATTGAATTCCTGTGCCGTATGCATCAGTCCCAATGTACGGATGGTCAATTCGGTCGTATTCCCTTCGATACTTCCTGAAGGCAGTTCCACATTCTCACGAAGGACGGCATCCTTCACATCTACAGGCGTGATGCCATAACCTGACATTTTCACCGGATCCAGCCAAAGCCGCATAGAATATTTCTTCTCTCCCCAAATGCTCACGCTACTGACATCCGGAATGGTCTGTAATTGCTCCTTAACCGTCAGGTCTGCAATTTCACTTATTTCCAGCAACGAACGTTTGTCACTCTGGATAGCCACCATCAGTATGGGGGTAGCATCCGCATCGGCCTTGGAAACGGTGGGCGGATCGCAATCGTCCGGCAGCCAACGTTGGGCACGCGACACTTTGTCGCGGACATCATTGGCAGCAGTCTCCAAGTCAACCGACATTTCAAACTCCACTGTAATACGGCTTTGCCCCTGACTGCTGACACTTGTCAACGAACGAATGCCTGGGATACCGTTGATGTTCTGCTCCAAAGGTTCTGTTATCTGGTTTTCTATCACATCTGCATTGGCACCCGAATAGGAGCAGCTGACAGAGATGATGGGATTATCCACCGACGGATATTCGCGTACACCCAATGTGTTGTACCCGATAAGCCCGAACAACACAATGATGAGGGTCATCACTGTAGATAACACAGGGCGGCGTATGCTAAGTTCTGATATATTCACGACTTTAGGAAATTAAGAATT
>CAZTPB010000175.1:0-4591 GCA_964614555.1 uncultured Bacteroides sp. | reverse complement strand
TACACACACACACGTGGCCTTCGTCGGTGTTTTCCACGCAGCAGAGGCAAGCGCCTACGCCGCACGCCATGGTGTTTTCCAACGAAACTTCGCATTCGATGCCGTTTGCTTTGGCATATTTGGCCACAGAAACCATCATCGGCTTGGGACCGCAGGTGTGGATGGAGTCGAACTGCTTTTCGCTCAGCACCGTATGTTGGGTGACGAAGCCTTTTTCGCCCATCGAACCATCTTCTGTAGTGCAATATACATCGCCAAGTTGCTTGAACTCACCCAATTGCAACAGGTCTTGTGCCGAACGTGCACCTAACAGGAAAGTGGGGCGGATGCCCATCTCTTGCAGCTTTTTGCCGAAATAGAGCAAAGGGGCCGTGCCTACGCCGCCACCGATGAGCAGGGGGCGTTGTGTCGTTTCGGCAGGCATCGTGAAACCATTACCCAAGGGTAGCACCACATTCACCGTATCGCCCACGTTGACGGTGGCCAATTTGCGTGTGCCATCGCCAGCCAGGCGGACGAGGAACCACACTTCGTTCTTTTCATAATCCACAAAATTGATGGAAATAGGGCGGCGCAGGAAGGTTGTGGGCGAGTTGTCCACGCGAATCTCTGCAAACTGTCCGGGAAGCATCTCGGGCAATGCCTCAGTGTGCGTCAGTTTCAGCAACACGTAGCTGTCGTGCAACTTCGTGTTTTCTGTGACGGTCAGGTCTAAAATATATTTCTTCATTATATTTAATAGGTATATTGTTTATCTTGGTGCAAAGATACGTAATTTTAGCCTATTTTTGTGGCACAAATGTCTCATACGTATCGTCATCGAAGAAAATTTTTATTTCCTTGATTTTCTTGGCAGGCTTTTCTATATACCTAATTACCTCTGTATCAGTATTCATACCTGCTTCTTGATGCCCAATTGATGCGAAATCCTTGCGATTTTCAGATTCGTCCGTCCTCTCGGGCGGATTTAAAGGAATCTGGTTCTCGTAGGAAAGGGCCTCTGGCGCAATAGAGGGCTGTAGTGGTTCACCGGTGTACATTTCTCCCGTACCGTATAGGATCCATTCGATATTTAGGGAGGGGAAGGCGGTATGTATCTTCTTCACTACCTCCAAACTTGGATTGCTCCGATTGTTGATGATTTGAGACAGGGTCGTCAGTTTGATACTGGTTGCATTTGCAAATGAAGATGGTTTCATTTGCAAACTATTCATTATCTGGATTATTCGCTCTTTCATCAGTCTGCTTTAAATAATATAATATATCAGTTACTTTTCACAATACAAAAGTAAATAATAAAATTCATTTTTGCAAATTAAATTATATAAATCTGCCCACTTTAAAAAAATACATTCATCTGCAATAATTCTATAAAACAAAACTTTGCATTACTAAACAGGAACTTCATGAATCTAAAAATAAATAGCTTAAATGAATGTATCTAACTGGTTTCTAATGTGTTTTGCGGTTAATGTAACGAGTGTGAAAGGATAAATATATAAATGAGTGAAAATTTTGCTATAAAATGAATAAACGACTAAATTAAAATTATGTAAATGGTTGGTTTATATGTGATTATTTTTACTAAATGATTTTTGCATATTATTAATTTTATATATGCAAAATACAATTTTATAGATTTATAAAAATAAATAAATATGATTTGAATATGATTTAAAAAACAAACTATAGTGTATGATTGTTTAATCTGCTCTACGGTTTATATTTGTGAACTTTACAATCGTACATGATTGTTTGGGTAACGATTGATTATTGAAGCAAAATTTTCTTTCTTGGAACAATTATGATTTTAGTGACCAATTGATACAAGATGATAAATGTGAAGATATGTATTTTTTCAGTTTTCTTGCCTTGATGAATTAAGGATAAATTTTAGTTAGGATGACTCTTTTACTTCGTTGTAGTGGCAACTAATAAACCTCTATATGTTCTCCTGACTTTTTGTCATCTTGTGGCTTTGCGTCGAGAGGATTTTTTGAGAGGGACTACTCTCCTGCCCTTTTGGGGTTGTAAATGCTATTTCCTTGGCGTATTTCGATGTTGAGGACGGGATGAATGAAAATACTCGATTCTCAAAGGCTTGAGAATCGAGTATTTTACTGATTTACAACTGGATGAATGGTATTTTTTATGCAACGAAAAGTTGTAAAGTAGAGAAATGGATGGATTTAATGCAAAATTTTATATATAAGCTCTTTCAGCAGATCGCCATTTCCGGTTGAAGGATTGTTCACACCTTTGGAGCGAGCATCACATTCGCGGATGTCACTGATGATGTGCATTACCTTTACGGCTGAATACCTGCGCATAGCTGTCATATAGTCTCTTGCTTGCCATGGAGTGCGCAATCCTAATTGGGTGGCTATTCCCTGTTCATTTTTCTCAGGTGCATAATAGGCCAACATCAGGTTTGAGAAGAAGTTGAAGATAATGGCAAGTGACATCTGTATTGGATTGTTTTTCGGATTCTCTTCAAAATATTTTATTATTTGATTGGCTTTGAACACATTCTTTTCGATGAGGGCATTGCGCAATTCAAAGTTGTTGAAGTCTTTGCTGATGCCGATGTGTCGCTCTACCAATTCGCTATTCACTCTTTTTTGTTGAGGTGAAAGGCTGAGAAAAAGTTTGTCAAGCTCACTACTGATTCGGTTTAGGTCAGAGCCGATAGAGTCGGCTACGAGTTGGCAAGCTTGCGGATCAATATCGATGCCTTTTCGTTTCAGATATGTGGTGATGAATCCGGGAAGTTGAGTCTCTTTCAGCTTTTTCGAATCAAATAGAATGCCCGCCTTTTCAATTTCTTGTGTAACTTTTTTTCGTTTGTCTAATGTCCCGTTTTTGTGGCAGAATACGAGGATGGTTGAAAGTTGTGGCCTTTGCAGGTAGAAGGACAGTTCATCAAGGTTCTTCAGATTTTGTGCCTCCTTAACAATGAGCACCTGATGTTCGGCCATCATAGGATAACGTTTGGCGGCATTGATTATTGTTGACAAATCAGTTTCTGGAGCGTACATGATTATTTGGTTGAACTCCTTCTCCTCTTCTGTCAGAGTTGTCTCGGCTATATAGTCGGCAATGCGGTCGATGTAGTATGATTCTTCTCCCATCAGATAATAGATGGGATGATATTTTTTTTCTTTCAGTTCTTTGACTATATCAACGTAGGACAATTCCTTCTTTTCCTGTTTGGCCATATTGTTTATATTGTTGTCTTTTTGTTACATGATTCGTGGACTGGATGATGGTGTATGTCCCTTTGGCTTCTCATCCTTTTATTTCGTGTCTTTACCAGTCGAATTTCAGATGCTTTACGGTCTTCTTTTGGTCTTTAATCATGCGTACGGCATCGATACCTATTTCAACGTGCGTATGTACAAACTTTTGTGTTACATAATTGTCACTTTTCTCTGTTTTCACTCCCTCGGGAATCATGGGCTGGTCGGATACTAAGAGCAGTGCTCCTGTCGGGATGCGGTTGGCAAATCCCGTGCAGAAAAGTGTGGCCGTCTCCATATCCACTGCCATGGCGCGTGTGTCGCGTAGCAATTGTTTGAATGCTTCGTCATGTTCCCAAATGCGTCGGTTGGTGGTATAGACGGTGCCCGTCCAGTAGTCGCTTCCGTTGTCTCGTATGGCTGATGAAATGGCACGTTGCAGCATGAAGGCTGGCAATGCAGGCACTTCTGGCGGCAGATAGTCGTTCGACGTTCCTTCTCCCCGGATAGCCGCAATGGGTAGGATAAGGTCTCCCAGCTGTGTATGCTTGTTGATGCCTCCACATTTGCCGAGGAAGAGGCAGGCTTTGGGCGGGATAGCCGTCAGCAGATCCATGATAATGGCAGCATTGGGGCTTCCCATACCGAAGTTGATGATGGTGATGTCCTCTGCTGTGGCCGAGGTCATGTTGGCATCTTGTCCGAGGATTGGCACATTCATTATTTCTGCAAATATCTCTACATACTTGTTGAAGTTGGTCAGCAGAATGTATTCTCCAAAATCCTCAAGCGGTCTTTTTGTGTATCTTGGCAGCCAATTCGTGACGATTTCTTTCTTTGTTTTCATAAAAACAGCTACTTTTGTACGCCGAAAATTTCCCGGCTTCAAATTTTATAGCGCAAATTTAGTAAATGTTATCATTAAACCTGCCACCTTATGCCACAAAAATTGCGGTTCGTGATGGAAAAAATACCATTTGGGACGTCATCCGGCGCAAATATGTGGTCTTGACGCCCGAAGAATGGGTGCGTCAGCACTTTGTACACTTCCTTATCGGGCACAAGGGCTATCCTGCTTCTTTGCTGGCCAATGAAGTGGCATTGACGCTGAACGGTACCTCCCGTCGGTGCGACACCGTGCTCTACGACCGCGCCCTCTCCCCCCGCATGATTATCGAGTACAAGGCGCCCCACATCCCCATCACCCAAAAGGTTTTCGACCAGATAGGTCGTTACAATCTTGTTTTCCGCGTCGATTACCTCATTGTCAGCAATGGACTCTCACACTATTGTTGCCGTATGGATTATGAACACCAATCGTATGAGTTCCTTAAGGATGTGCCGGAGTATGG
>CAZTPB010000174.1:1448-4594 GCA_964614555.1 uncultured Bacteroides sp. | reverse complement strand
CTTTTTGGTCTTTTTCTTCTTATCTTCTTGATACGTAGCCCGCTACGCATCTTCGCAGATAAGAAGGAAAATCCTCAAAAATCCGAAGCAAATCATCGCAAGCTAATTTATAGAACCTCCCTTGAAAAGTCCGCCAAGCAGACTGCCGGCCTTCTCTTTCAACATATCGGCCACGCCACCCTTGCTCACTTCCGAAAGGAGCTCACTCACATCCAAGCCTTTGCCTGAAGTGACCAATTCGATGACTTTGGGAATCATCGGCACAATGGCATTGACAATGGTCGGAGACAAACCCAGCTTCTCAGCAATATTTCCACTAAAGAGTTTGCCGGCCAAAGCTGTCACCGGACTGGATGCTGCTGAAGACTCTCCGGTAAAGAGCGAAGTCAACTGTGCGATACCGCCCTCTTGAGCCGCTGTTTCTTTGACACTGCCGAAGATGGCATCAGAGACTCCACCCATCACCTTCTCTTTCAAATCTTCGGGAATGGATACGTTGCCAGCCAGCACTTCGCCGGCCTTTTCTTTGATCAAATCTGTTAATACTGACATAGTTTTATTGTTTTATTGTTATTGGATCTTCATTTTACTATCTGCATTTTGGCTACTGCAAAGCTATGCGGCTGCCGGATATGCAATACATAGATACCCGACGACAAGGATGCAACAGGCAGCATATTGCCGTCAGCACGAGCCACTGTCTGTCCGTTAGCTGACACAGCTGTAACGGCAAGGATATCGCCACCCTCTACACGGACATAGCCATCGGACTGCACCACACGGAGGGCATTCACAACAGCTGTTTCGGGTATGGCATTGGCTTCCACACTGAAGAGAACTGTCTTGCCAGACACTACACGCCCTGCTTCGTAGCAGACATCCACATTGATGCGATGGGTGGTACCTTCCTGGAAGGTATAGGTGAAGGAGGACTCGGAAAGCAGTGTTTCGGTCACATTCGTCCTATCGATGCGCACCGTATATCCCTCTATAGGCAACGGGGTCTGATCAGGACTGACAGCTACCAAGCCCATCATCCAATTGCCAAAGGCTGAAGCCTGCCCCACAGAGACATAAGTAGCCCCTTCGGTGATGGAATAAAGGTCGCCCTTTTCGACGAAAGGCATACGGGCATCCAATCCCAAAGGCGCCGTTTGGGGAGTGACATCGTAGCAATCGAGCAACAGACGATAGGTAGAACCCGGTTTGATGGTGACAGGTTCGGCCAGTTTCACCGTATTCCAAAGTCCTATGGTATAAGCATCGACACTTGCTTCGGCCACCACCTCTCCATCCTCTTCGAGGAAAAAGGTATAGACAGCAGTAGTGAGCGGATAGAAGCGGAAAGCACGGATGAGATAGCCTTCGTAGCCACGCATTTTTTCCGCATCATAGACTGTGGCGGCTATGTAGTTGTAGTTATTTTCCGCCGGACCGAGCACGCCTCCCTGCAAGGCATCGGTGCTGTAAGTGATGAAAGTCTCATCATCTTCTACTGGAACTTCCCAAGTGAAATGCACCGTACCTCCTGCCGACTGGTTGACTGCCACCTCCGACACGGGACGATAGACACTCTCGTCAGGCACAATCGTGAGGTCGGCAGTCTCTATCTCAGATGTGAGTCCGTCTGCATAGACTGCCTGTACTCCCAAGGTATGTTCTCCTTCATACAAACTTGAAAAATCCAATGAAGCTCCTTCAGTCTCACCAACCTTCACCTCTCCGTCATAAACATTGTAATGACTGATTACATCCACTGTCTCTACTTTCGTGGCCGAAGCCGCCAAATTGGCAGCAATGGCCCAAGTGGTCAACTGTGTGGCACCAAACTTCTTCCCCTCCTCGTAGAGCGAATAAAAGTCGGGTTCGGTAGTCATACGCAACAGGTCGGTCTGCCCCGGTATGGGTTCTCCGCTGATTTCTCCCAATACGTTATAACCCGTATGGTCAGTGGGAACAGTCACTTCGATAGCGACGTAGAGGTCTGCCCCTGCGGGAACTCCAATCGGAGAGCCCAGTTTCACCACGTTCTCCTTACCATAGAAGAGGGACTGTGTGACAGATTGTGAGTGAATAAGTTCGCGTGTGCCGCCAACGGACTTCCTGTAGATGTTCACCTTCCATGCCTCTTGCGCTGTCATAGGAAAGAAACTGACACTGTTGATGGTGAAGTCCTTGTAGAGAGCGGTCTCTTCAGCCGAAATACGAATAGCGGCCTCGAAGGAGTTGTTTCCTCCACCAAATCCGGTCACGTTGTCCTTTTCGTCATAATAGTCTATCACCGTAAGATTGGTACGGGGTGCATCCCACGTAAGCAAACCACCGCTATACCCCACCTGACGGGCAAAAAGGTTGCGGGGAGCTTGAATGGACTGAGCCTCTACGACAGCCTCCACACTCTGTGATGCCTCCGATTCGCTTTCGCCATAAAGGGCTGTCACATGGTAGGTATATCTGCCAGTCCCGGAAATATTGTCGATATAAGCAGTAGCAGTGAGGGGCTGTCCATTAACCTTCACTCCATTGCGGTAAATGTTGTATCCGGTTACACCCTCAGCGCCTGCCAAGGGGGATTCCCAACTGAGACGTGCAGCCGCAATACCTGCTAAGGGGGCAACCTCCAACTGTACGGGTGGACGGGTAGTAAGATTCTCGTCCAACTTGATAATCATACTGCACAATGCACCTACCGTATCGTAGTAAAGTACCGCAAAGGTCTTCTCATCGTTTGATATACCGACGGCACGGATGAAATAGATGTCAGTACCCTCTCTTAGAATAGTGGTATCGGCATCCATATCGACACCCTGTTCCTTGAGGTAGTCGTAGAGCCAGCGGGTCTTGCCGTCCTTGAAGATGATGGCCTGGTCGAGTTGAGTGGCCTCGGGCGACTCGTAGCCCACCACGGTGCCGTTGTCGGTGATGTCGAAGATGTCGAAGTTGAAGGGGTCGCGTGTGATGGTGGGCATGTCGGTCTTCTCGCCCGTCTCCACATTGTAGAGCGCACGCAGGGCCATGTTCGAGGCCGTGGGGTCGGTCACCTCACCGGCAGGGATGTCGTAGTACCCCTCCCAGAAGAGGAGCCACTTGCCGTTGGGCGAGAACTTGCGGGCGGAGCACCAGGCATTGCTCAGGCGCTCGTCCAT
>CAZTPB010000174.1:0-1348 GCA_964614555.1 uncultured Bacteroides sp. | reverse complement strand
GCGGGCAGGGTATTCAGGTCGAAAGCCGTCACTCCGGCAGCCTGAGCCACCAAGGCACCCTGTGCGTTATAGACAGCCATGTCGGCCTCGGCAGCCGTCACGACGATGCCATCCTTCACGCTCACCTGTGTCTCAGCCTCGGCTCCTCCGATGCCCGCAGCGTCAATCACAGCCTGACAGTCGATGCTGATCATCTCACTGTTGGCCTTGCCATAGGTATATACCGTCTGGATATAGAGGTTCACCTTGCCGGTGTAGCCGCAGTTCACTTCCCAAGTGAGGGTCTGACCGTCTGCCTCGGCATTATCGGCCGCCTTCATCTTCTCCAACATGACGTTGTAGCGCTGGAAGGCAAGTCCTGTGGTATCAGCGGGAGCCGTCCACTCGATAGCAGCATAATACACTCCACCTTCCAAACGGGCAGAAGTGCACTTCAAGTCGGTCACTACGGGCAACTCCACATAGTGCGTGTAAGTCTCTACATTAGAGATGTTCAATGCCTCTTCCATCTCCAGCAGTTCATTGATGAGGACTGTCTGCACATAGTAGTCGTAGGTACCGTTCTTGGCTCCTTCGTCGATATAGGTCAGTTTGCCATCCTTGGCATCGGTTGCATTCAGGCGGGTCAGCAAGATGCCGTGGCGATACACGTCGAGTGCCATTGTACCGGTCACAGCAGCATCGGGCAGGGTGATAGTGAGCACGGCACTATTGGGTTGCAACGCATGGTTAATCATCTTGCCGTCAACAACCTCCAGCGTAGCCACCGCCTCGGGATTCATCTCACTCAGTTCAGTGATGGTGTAAGTAGGCTCGTTCACCCAAGTGCCATTGGCGGCCATTGTCTGTACCTGCTCCTTGGTGCGGTTCACATTACCATTGTCATAGGTATATATTGTACGCTTCTCTCCTTGGTCGAAGCCCCAGAACCACTCGTGTTCCCAGTGAACCATCACAGTATCTGTGGTCTCGAAGTCATAAGTCCAAGTCTCAATCTTCACATCAGCAGTGTCGGCCAATGTCCATGTGTGGGCACCGGTCTTGCGTCCCTGCTCGTCGTAGGTATATACACCAAAATACTTGTCAGTGTCGTACATGCCCGTGCTGTGGATAGAGTCGGGCTGACCGTAGGCGTTGAAGGCACTGTAGGTAATCTCGTACATCACATACTCGTCACCTTCGTACTGGTTGTAGTAGTCGGGCACCAGCTTGGTCTCCTTCACCTTCTGTCCGGCCTCGTTGTACTCGTAGGCCATGCTGTAGCCACCGGCCTGCAGGGTCTCTCTCACCAGTCGGCCCTGCTCGTCGTAAGCATAGGTCACAGTGTCTTCGTTGTTGATGAAAGCCA
>CAZTPB010000173.1:0-4600 GCA_964614555.1 uncultured Bacteroides sp. | reverse complement strand
CAGACGAAAGAAATAATCATCATCCTCTTTCGTCTGCAACTATTATTTAGAGGAGGGCGTGTCAAAAATCGGCACGCCCTCAACAAATAAACCAAATATATTCTGAACAAAAAAAACACTTTTCGAATTAACTCTTTAGGACAATACAACAGCAAAACCCTGACAACATTGGGGAAATAGTTGAGCTATAACCCATATTTATTTACCACTTATAGTCAAATTTTCTTCGGATCTTACTATAATTCCCAGTCAAGTTTCGCAAGCTCAACTTTCTTGCAGATAAAGGGAGAAGTTACCACTTGCGAAAGTTGAATTTCTATTTTATATCTGCGAATAAATGTTCCAAATTGACAGTTTGTCCTATGACACCTGCATTGGCATTAAGTTTTAATCCCCAAGGGGTAACCAATGTTATATGCAAGGCATATCGAGTCTTCGTTACACTACGAAATGCGGAACAACGTTCGCGCAATTCTTTATTATATTTAGGAGTAATCTCATAGTCGTACGCCGAGTATTTCATTTCGCAGAGATTGATCACTTTGTCACGACGAGTTATAAGCATATCTATCTGCGCCCCCGCAGTGTATTGGTCACCAGCAAACCGCCATGAACTCACTTCTGTTTGTACACCGGCAATACCTAATGCTTGTTTGATTTGTGGGACATGCAATAGACACACTTGCTCAAATGCAATACCAGTCCATGCACGTCTTGATGGGCTATCAATAAGATTTGTCCAATGGTGCTCATCTTTACCGTTATACTTTTCGACAAATCTTTTATAGAAAAGGACAGATAAGTCTGTAAGTTGATACAATGAATCACGCTCTTTCTTGCCAAATGCACTGTATTTTCTTATAAAATCGCAACTAACAAGGTTTTTAAGTGCTTTGGTAAGTGCTCCATTTGCATTCACTTTAGCTTGTGCTACAATCTCCTGCCGAGTAATGCCCATATTCTTTTTGCTGATAGCATCTATTATGCGCATATAGAAATCAGAGTCCTTGAACAATGACCTAAAGAGAAATTCATATTCATTATGCAGTGGTGCACCTTCACGGAAAAACATTTCGTCAACATTCGCGTCAAGACTCAGATTCTTTTTTAACATACTCAGATAAAGTGGTACACCTCCAAATACCATGTAAGCGTCAAGTACAAGAGAGCGATCCCAATCTACACCGTTTGATTTTAACAAGGCTTCTGATTCATGAAGATTAAATGGAGCAAGATAAATACGTTCAGTTGTACGATTATAAAGTCCACCCTTATTACTTATAAATTTATCTGTCATCCATGTTGTGGCACTTCCGCAAACAATCATCTTAAGATTATCTTGTGTGGAGCCCCAACTATTCCAAAACCATTCAAATGCTTTGAGGAATTGCCCAGATGGGACATCGAACCAAGGCAATTCATCGAGGAAAACAATAATGCGTCTCTTTCGCAACCCCTTTAAGTAGTCGCGCAAAGCTGCGAAAGCATCCATCCATGTTTTAATAGGAGGTAGATTTTGGCCATCTTTGGAATTTTGGCGGAGCATATCACAGAATGCATCCAGTTCATCCTGCTTGCTGCCTTCGAAAATGCCTGTAGCATAAAAATCAAACTTATCCTTAAAGAATTCCTTTATAAGAAAGGTTTTGCCTATACGCCTACGCCCATACACAGCTACCAACTCTGCCTTGTCCGAGTTAAAGATTGAACTCAGTTGTTCGAGTTCTTTTTTTCGTCCGATGATTCTCCTTGCCATATCTTAAATATTTATGGGCACAAAGATATAAATTTTAATTTTAGTAAACGAAGAAAATGAAACATTATGAGCTATAAGTCTAAAAAAAATCGAGTTATAGCTCAAACACAACCCATATAGAAGCCAAGATTTTACACTTACTTGACCAACGCACGGCGAGAATGGCGTATATGCACCCGAAAGTGTAAACATTCCACCCCGATTGCTTTGTCCTTCGCTTGAATTGCGCTATCTTCGCGCCACAAAACAAAAACTATACCAGACATGAAAAGATTTATCCTTTGCGCCATGCTGACGGTGCACGAGGGTGATGCCAACGGCCCTCTGCTCGGCTCCTGCCGCGTGAAAGCAACAGGAGGCAAATGGTCGCTACAGAACTTCAAGGTGAACATCCCACAAGGGGTACACAAAATCACGTTCACCACCCGCGGAAGCACCGAAGGGATGAAGCTGAGGTATTTCCTGTTTGAGTAAAACCCAATTAAAATCTTTACACTTCTGCAAAAGTGCTTTTTCGACAGAAATTCACTTCCGCAGAAGTGTTTTTTATTCGAAAAGTCGCTTTTGCAAAAGTGTTTTTGTATCTTTGCAGCCGAAATAACAAATGACGAGTATGGACTATAAAGACATTCAACCCTTGCTAAACGCCTACCACAGGAGATTGGCAGCCACAAGCCTGAAATTCAAAAGGTATCTCTACAAACAAATAAACTGGGATGTCAGGCTCTTGGGCATCAAGGGTGCACGGGGAGTAGGAAAAACCACCATACTGATGCAACATATCAAAGAGACATTTCGCAATAATACAGACGAAGCGCTTTATGTTTCATTAGACAACTTGTGGTTTCAAAACCACAGTGTAGAAGAGTTGGTGGAGTATCTGTACACCCACGGTGTAAACCACATCTATTTTGATGAGGTTCACAAATATCCCAAATGGACCTCTTTGCTCAAAAACCTGTATGACGATTACCCCGACCTGAATATTGTTTATACAGGCTCAGCCATGCTTGCCATAGACAATTCTATCAGCGATCTGTCACGCCGCCAGTCTCTCTACACGTTGCATGGACTTTCATTCAGAGAATATTTGGAATACGAAGGGATTGCCTGTCTCCCAGCCACGACATTGGAGGAACTGCTTACTTCGCACACAGAGTATGCCATGGAAGCAACTTCACAGATTAAGGTACTGAAGCATTTCGACCAATATCTGAGAGAAGGATTTTATCCATACTACCGTGAAGCGGGCAACGATTACCTGATGCGCGTGAACGAAGTAGCCCAACTTGTCATAGACAGTGACATACCGGCCGTAGAAGAGAAATCCACCTATACAACTCGGCAAAAGATAAAGAAACTGCTGATGGTCATTGCCGAGAATGTTCCACTCGAACCAAACATCAACAAACTGTCGGCCGGACTGGAATCTACCCGCGACCAGACGCTGAAAATGCTGTATTGGTTAGACAGGGCTGCCTTGCTGTGTCTGATTACGGAAAAAGCCAAAGACTACAAACATCTGGCAGGCCCCAAGAAAATATACCTCAACAACACCAATTTGATGAATGCACTTACCGGCAAAGTATCAGAAGGAACCAAGCGGGAAACCTTTTTTGCCAACCAAGTAGGAGCTGTTTCCACGCTTACAGCCTCCAAGCAGGGAGACTTCATGGCCGACGGCAAACATATTTTCGAGATTGGTGGAACTTACAAGACCTTTTCACAAATAGCAGACTTGCCCAACAGCTATCTTGCCATCGATGACCTCGAGATAGGAAATGGGAACAGAATACCTTTGTGGGCTTTCGGATGCCTATACTAAAATCTTCGGTATTCTTCCGTTCTCTCCCCCAAATAAAACAAGTAACATGCAAGCCCCTATGCCCATGGAAGGACAAAATAAACCCGTGTTTGTTTTGTCCTTCGCTTGATTTGTACTATCTTCGCGCCACAATTCAAGACAACGGAATGATAGAACTGACTCAAGAAGAACTGAAGGAGAAACTCTCCGACAAGATATTCCACCAAATCTCTGAGACGGCGGACGAGCTGGGCATGGAGTGCTACGTGGTGGGCGGATATGTGCGCGACCTGTTTCTGGAGCGCCCGTCGAAGGATATCGACGTGGTGGTGGTGGGCAGCGGCATTGCACTGGCCGAGGCTTTGGCCAAGCGGTTGGGACGACGGGCGCACCTATCGGTATTCAAGAACTTTGGCACGGCACAGGTGAAATTCCACCAAACGGAGGTGGAGTTCGTGGGGGCACGGCGAGAGTCGTACCAACGCGACTCGCGCAAACCCATCGTGGAAGACGGCACACTGGAGGACGACCAGAACCGGCGCGACTTCACCATCAACGCCTTGGCCATCTGCCTGAACAAGGAGAGATACGGCGAACTGGTGGACCCCTTCGGCGGGGTGGATGACATGTGGGAGAAGACCATACGCACACCGTTGGACCCGGACATCACCTTCAGCGACGACCCCTTGCGCATGATGCGCTGCATACGCTTTGCCACGCAGCTGAACTTCTATATCGACGACGAAACGTTCGAGTCGCTCTGCCGCAACAAGGAGCGCATCGAGATTATCTCGAAAGAGCGCATTGCCGACGAGCTGAACAAGATTGTGGCTTCGCCCATCCCCTCAAAAGGTTTCATCGACTTGGAGCGGAGCGGCCTGCTGGCCCTCATCTTCCCCGAACTGGCTGCGATGCAGGGGGTGGAGACGATGAACGGACGGGCACACAAGGACAACTTCTACCACACGCTGGAGGTGTTGGACAACATTGCCCGACAGACTGACAACCTGTGGCTGCGCTGGGCGGCCCTTCTGCACGAC
>CAZTPB010000172.1:0-4602 GCA_964614555.1 uncultured Bacteroides sp. | reverse complement strand
ATACCGGTGATTTCTTTTCCTCATCCGTTTGCTCATTCCGATTATTCTTTATAGCTTTGCACCGTTCACCTGAAAAACACGAGAATGCTATGAAAAGAAAACCTGCCGAAGAGAATTTCCGCTATATCTACCAATACATGAAGAGGCTGGGCGAACTGACCCGGAAGGCCTGGGATATGCCGGGCCGGCTGACCCCTAAGGACATCGGCGAACTGCGCCGCCTATGCTCGCTCACCAAGTGCGAGGCTTCGACGTGGTATCAGCTCGAGCGCTACCAGCTGGAGGCATCGAGCCGCAACTCGCGCGAAAACCCCGACTACGACGAGATGTCGGGCACGGCGGTGGCACAGCTGCTGGGGCGTGTGCGCAAGAGCAAGATGAACTACTTCAGCGAAGAGCTGAACAACTTTTACAAAGAGCACCTGACGAAGGAGGAATACATCGTCAACCACATCAATGCCTGCCGCTACGAGGGGTGCAGCACCGAGCGTCTGGGGCTGGCCCGGCAGGTGCTGACCATGGCTTGCGAGATGGCCCGCATGTCGGTGCACAACGATGCGCTGATATTCTACCTCGAGACCGACCTCACGCCCAATGCCGCACACATCTTGGGCGAGGACCCTGCCCGCCACGAACAGCTGATCAACGACCTGAAGAAGCTGGACGACCTGAAGGGGCGCAAGACGCAGCTGGTGGGCGAACTGGCCGAAAAACTGAAAGTAGCTAAGGCGAGCGGCGAGCAGTGGCACCGGCTCTGGTGGCGGGGCACGGAGAGGGATTTTGAGAAATTCATCGCCTATTGTGTCAAGAAGGGGTGGCTGGCAGCCGACGGACAGCGACGGGCGGTGAAGCCCTACCACGTGAGCCCGGGGTGTCACGAGCAGCTGGCCCGCTATGTGGTGAAGGTGAGCCGGGGCAAGAGCGAGAGGGTGGCTCCCCTGCGCCCGAGCGATGTGCGCAAGTCGGCCGATGGCAGCATCGGTTGCCTGCAGCTGGCCAATGCGCTGAACAGCGAGTTCGGCGGGGGCTTCAACAAGTCGCAGATCTCCAAGGTGCGGGCGGAAATGGAAGGCTGAGAAAGTGCATGGACGGGAAACTTGAATGGGGTATGCCCGTCCATCCGAGTCTGCAACTCGGATGTCTCTCGTATTCGTATTTATAATGCGCTTATGAGTCCCTTTGTTAATCTTATGGGATACAATTGCATGGCACTCTAAATCACTGTGATTCAGTGTGGTATATGCTGCGTTTTTCCCTGTTCTCATTTTTCTCGGTTGCTTCAGATTCTCCCTTAATGCCTTGTGTGTCAGGCGGATAGGGTGATTGTTTCCTCAGAATCGCCTTTTGGGGCATCAGTCCAAACCGGAGCCGCGAGAAAAATTTCCCCCGTTTTTTTACCTCCTAACCGCCACTGTATCAGTAGATTCTGCTGCCGGGCAGTGGCACTTTTCACACCCCGTATTTATAACATCTTTCACTCGGAAGTGCCTTTTCCCTAATTTTGCGGCTGCATTCATTTAAAAAAATCTTAGCCATGTTTAACTTATCTTTCAACCCACAGAAGGAGGAGGTTTCCTGCCCCTTCAACGAACAGCTCTATGCCCTCATCGGCCAACTGCATCACACGGTGATGCCCGTCAGTTACCACAGCGAGTTGCACAATACGGTGCTCACCGTGCGCGGTACACTCATCGGCTATTGGTGCGACTTCGGGCGTCCCTTCCTCTACCGTCCGCGTCAGACCTTCCTGCCCATCTACGACATGGACCGCCACCGCTGGACGGCCATCAACACTGCCAACATCATCTATCCGTCAAACATCTTAAAAATGGAGGAAAACATTATGACAAAGAAAGACACCATCATCATCCATTGCACAGCCACACGCCCCACACACGACGTGCACGTGGCCGACATCGACCGCTGGCACCGCCAGCGCGGGTTCCGCTCGGTGGGCTACCACTATCACATCACCCTCGACGGCCGCATCGAGACGGGCCGCCCCTACGACGAGGAGGGGGCTCACACGCTGGGCTGGAACCGCCGTGCCATCGGCATCAGCTATGCCGGTGGGATAGGGGACGACGGCCTCCCTGCCGACACCCGCACACCCGAGCAGCGCGAAGCTCTGAAACAGCTCATCATCCGCCTTCATGCCGAGCACCCCGAGCTTATCTACCTCTTCGGCCACCGCGACCTGGCCCGCAAGGCATGCCCCTGCTTCGATGCACGGCGGGAGTATGGCGGTTTACTTTTTTCCTTTTGATGGCAAAAGGAAAAAAGATAACAAAAAAGGAAAACCACCGGCTCCCGTTCCGAAGCTAAAAATCGAAGCCTTTTTCTAAGCGGAAAGAACGCGCTACGCTTGAACGGCTTCCCGCTCTTAACGAAAAAGTCTTCGATTTTCTTCACGCTTCTCCACTAAAGGCCGGGGAACCATCCGGCACCTTAGCCCGTGCGGAGGGTATAGGCAATTCCTGGCGGTCTCTTGTCATCCTGAGTACCCATCACCCTACGGTGAAACAATTCGATGGATGATGACAGAGTAACCCCCTCCGCTTCGCTCCCTTCGGGCCTCCGTCGCACAGGGCACTGTGCTCCCCTCGCTACGGCACGGATTGACATCAAGTCAATCTTCCTTTGAGCCTTGCTACGCCCCCTAAGACAGGCGGACAGTACTAATAGCTTTGTACCCTGAATAGCTTACAGGTTGCCAAGCTATTCAAGCTCCTCCCCTGTCTTAGGGGAGGGGACCCCTTGGGGGGAGGGGTGAAAAGGGTGAGAGGCTTTGAGGCAATTCGTCATTGGTAGCGTAGTCGAAGGATCTCAGCGTGTCGGATGGAGAATAATAAAGAGACCGTCTGTATTCTCCGTACGGGCTAAGGTGCCGGATGGCTTCCCGGCCTTTAGTGGAGAAGCGTGAAGAAAATCAGGCTCTTTCCCGTAAAGAACGGGATACCGTCCAAACGGAGCGTAGCGTAGAGCGTTTATCCCGTTTAGGGAAAGAGCTTGATTTTTAGCTTCGGAACGGGAGCCGGTGGCTCTTCTTTTTTGTTACCTTTTTTCTTCTTGCCATCAAGAAGAAAAAAGTAAAAGAAAGTATTCATAAAAAAAACAACCAAACCATGACACGAATAAAAAAAGGACTCGACTACTTCTGTTTCACCACAGACACCTTCCAAGACCTGCGCATCAAACGCCTGCGCCGCCTGTGCCGCACCAGCGGCCTGCTGGTCTATTTCTACCTCCTCAACGAAGCCTACCGCGTCGAAGGCTATTACGTGAAGGTAAATGACGAACTCATCATCGACACCGCCGAATACTTCTACCTCAGCGAAGAGGAGGTGAAGCACACCATCGACGTATGTTGCAAAGAAGGACTCTTCCACACCGACACCTATGCCACCCGCGGCGTACTCACCTCGGACTATATGCAGGATCGTTACATCACCGCCTGCAAGAAACTGCGCCGCACGGCACGAATCAGCGACGAACTCCTGCTGACAGATATGCCTGCCGAGGAAACCGCAAAGAACCAGAAAACGGAGAAAAAGGCTCCTCAAAAGGGGCAAGATGTAGCTGACGAGGCTCAAAATGTCGTTCAGAGGGACAAAACCCTCTCCGTTTGCCCACAAAGAGAAGAGAAGAGAGAAGAAGAGAATAAACCTCTCCCCTCTATCCCCTCTCCCGAAAGCGGAAGAGGGGAAGCTGTGGCGGCGGAGGAGGAGATTTCTTTGGAGAAGATGATGGAGGAGGAGGAAAGAATCCTCCCTTGCCCCAACACCCCCTGTCCGCGCGGCGAAGGGCGGAACTACAGCGGCATGGTGGAGGCCCTGCAACGCCTGCGCATCGACGTGAAGGACATCAACGCCATCCTCAAGCTGAGCAACTTCGGCGAGGTGGGCGACCCCGCCTGGCGTGCCCTCTACACCCTCGGCGGCGCCCCTCCCGGACAGTTCCGCCAACCGGCCAAGTATATCTACAGCGTCATCCAGAAGGCACGCAGGAAGCAGGAAGGAGGTGTGCGATGAAACCCATGACATTTGCCGCATTGTCCCGCCTCTATTTCCCCGATTATTCGGCCTGCTGGGCACGCAAGAAGATGATTGAGATGATTGTTGTCAACCCCCTGTTGGCAAAAGAGTTCTCGGGGTGTAGCTTCGAGCATCGTGGTTTCTTCTTCACTCCCCGTCAGCTCGACCTCATCTTCAAGCAATTGGGCGAACCGTAGGGAACGGAGCGGACCACGATAGAAAAAATGCGTGCTGCAAAATCTGTTTTGCGGCTTGCATTTTTCCGTTTCAGACCACGCATTTCACCCTTTTGCAAGCTGCAAAAACAAAAATCCAAGCCGCAAAATCGGGGCGTACGGTGCGGAGTGTCTGCCATTGTCGGGCACAGTCGCGGATGGTCGGGCGCTTGGCCTTGTTTCATGCTTCATGGAAACTTTTGCCAACTCTCGCCAACTCTCGGAAAGTGAGCGCAACGGAGCGAAACCCCTGTGGGAGAATATCCCTACCTTTGCATCAGTAATCGATTACAGAGAGTAAAGGGAGGTTCTATAAATTAGCTTGCGAGGATTTGCTTCGGATTTTTGAGGAT
>CAZTPB010000171.1:0-4624 GCA_964614555.1 uncultured Bacteroides sp. | reverse complement strand
GACATCTACAAGGATATGCTGCACAGCTACATCGTGGAGTTCAAGTATGTGAAGATGAGCGAGCCGGACAGCCAAGTGGAAACCAAGCGTCAGGAAGCTATAGCCCAGGCCAACCGCTATGCGGAGACGGAACTGGTGAAGTCCTCCATCGGCCATACCACCCTGCACAAGATTGTGATGGTGTATAAGGGCATGGACATGGTGGTGTGCGAGGAAGTGTAAATATTTATGTGTTTTTGAGTGTATATCTATGCACGGAATGGCTATAAACAGCCATTCCGATGGCATTGGAACTATAGTTCTAAGGTCATTGGAACTATAGTTCGTTCTACTAATGCTCTATAGTTCCGAGGTGATTGGGTCTATAGTTCACTTGAAAAGTCACCATAAAACCATGCAAAAACGTTTTCTTTAGTGATTTCAGGCTCTATTTGGTGAAAGTGTTATTCTGCTAAGTATCAATTAATTATTTTGTGTTGGCGCGATTTCTTTGCAGTATTTCCCGCTTCAAGTCTCCAACTACGAAAATACACGATTCTTGCGCTGCATATTTATGCAGGATTTGGGTTCTTTATAATTGTATTCAAATAATGAGGGTCTTATGTTTTCCAATACATGGAGATGCTTGTGGAAGGACAATCACTTCAGCCACTGCTCGAACCCTTCGCTGTGCTTTACAGCGAACGCTCCCGCCGTATCGGCATAGATGAAGTAGCCTTGCAGCTCGGGATGCCGGTTGCATACGGCCAAGGCAGAATCGAGTCCCATCACCATGAAAGAGGTGGCATAGGCATCAGCAGTGGCACAGTCGGGAGCCAATACGGTGGCAGAAAGAATGGAGTGCTGTACGGGGTAGCCTGTACGCGGGTCGATGGTGTGGGCATACTTCTTGCCGTCGCGATAGTAGAAATTGCGGTAGTTTCCCGATGTGGCCATACCCAAGTTGGTCACTTTGAGGATTGTCTGCAGTTCGTTTTCTTGCGATAGTGAGTCTTCAATCGGTTTGTTGATGCCTATGGACCATAAATTCTGCTTCGGATTTTTCCCCTTCACCACAATTTCACCACCGATTTCTATCATGTAGTTCTTGATTCCCTGCCGGTCGAAGCAGGCGGCTATCACATCGCATCCGTATCCTTTGGCGATGGCGCTGCAATCCAGCTTCACGCATGAATCTGTCTTGATGATTTGTTCTCCGTCGAAGAAGACATTTTCCATACCTACCCAATGGCGTAGCGAATCGATGGTGAGGGAGTCGATGCCGCCACTTTGTTCGAAACCGAAGCCCCATGCGTTTACCAAAGGTGCGACTGTGATGTCGAATGCTCCATGAGTGTCTGCGGAGATGGTGTGTGCCAAATGGTAAATATGGAGGAACATGCTGTCAGGACGGACTTCGGGGTCGTTGTTGTTGATGCGTGCGATGATGGAGTTGTCGGTGAAAGGGGAGAGTGACTGGTCCACTTTCTTGAGTTCGGCCTTGATGCTGTCGTGCAAATCGTCGGCCGACTGGTAGGTGATTTTATATACGGTGCCGAACACCAGGCCGCTGTTGGTCTGGTAGGGTGGGTTGCTGTGGTTCCGGAGAATGATGACTGTCCCTACAATCAGGAACGCGAGAAAGATGATTTGCCAATAGAGCTTTTTCATTGGGTATGTTGTTTTTTTATTGTTTTAGTGCATTATGCAGCAAGGTGCTCGCAGAGGATGCGGCATCCTATTGCAATGAGAATCAGGCCACCGATAGGCTCTACCGGGAAGTGGAACTTCTTCCCGAAGTAGATGCCCAGACCATATCCGGCAACGGAAAGAACCAACGAAGTGAACCCGATGATGGCTATAGGGAGGCTGATGGAGGCCCAAGAGGACATACCGATGCAGGCGAATGAGATGCCAATGGCCGAGGCATCGATGCTGGTGGCTACGGCCAATGTCAGGACTACTTTGAGGCTGTCGGGGTTGAAGTGGCGGTGTTCTTCTCCTTTTTTCAGGCTGTCAACAATCATTTTTCCACCGAGATAGGCAAGCAGGATGAATGCAATCCAATGGTCGAACGAACTGACTATATGCTTGAAATGCCGGGTAAAGAGCCAGCCAATGACGGGCATGACTCCTTGGAACAGCCCGAAGAACGTAGCCATGACTGCCACCGTCCGGCTGCTCCATTGGCGTTGGATGATGCCGCTGGCTACAGATACGGTGAAACAATCCATGGCCAATCCGACTGCTATGAGCCAAACTTCAATCAAAGACATATATTCTTCCGTTTTTTATTTTTTACTTCCAAGGGATGTAATAGACCAAGTCGTAGGTGGCGGAGAACTTGGTGTTGTCGTTGGCACCAAAGCCTGGGATGTACCAGGGTGAAGAGTTGTCTCCGTCCTTCACATTCAGGCGTACCTTGTATCGGAAACTCCACCCCATATGCAGCTGTTTGTAGATTTGTGCACGTACCCCTACGAGCAGTTCGGTCCAGAGTGCATTGCTCTTCACACCGGTAAAGCGGAAGGGTATCTCTCCACCCCATACGGGGTCGGTCATGGAGGGACCGTCCACGTCGTACTTGAAATGGGTGTAGGCCAATCGTGCTCCTGCAAAGATGTATCCGGGGCGTTTCTTCTTGTATTGCACATTGTAGTTGGCACCGATGCGGAAATAGGGGGCGGCCGTCTTGTAGTGCAGCTCGGAATCCTCGTTGGTGGCATCTGTGCGTCCGTAGCCCACTTCAATGATGGGGAAGAAACGGTTCAGCAGGTTGACCTCCAAGGCTGCTTCTATACTGAAGAAGTCGCTTCCGAGTGCGGCAGCTCCCGGCCCTACTGCATCTACCATGATGCTCATGCCCTGCAGCACATCCAATGTGTCTGTCAGGTCCAGTATTTGTGCCAGTTTGCTCCGCTGGTCTTCGGGCGCTTGGGGGCGTTGGCGTCGTTGCTGTCCCATGACTGGCGACCATACAGCCATCAGCAGACTAATCGCTAACAGTAAAATAGATCTTGACATTTTCTTTCAGACTATTGGTTACCTCCGATGCCACTATCTGCACGGAGTCTATCAAATGGTTAGTGGCACTCACTCCCGTCAGTTTGTAGTGCATCACCGTGCCGCAGTCCATCGAAGTGAAGTAGGGCAGATTGGTGTGCTTCACATACAAGGTGTCGCTCAGCCGCTGGCTGTATATGATGTAGAAGGTATCTTCGTCTGCGGTGTATGAGAGAGGCAGTTCCAGACTCTTGGCTCCGGTCTTTCGGTTTACCAAAGTGCCTGTCTTGCGGTAGGTGTAGGTCTCCTGCCGGTATCCCTTGGCCGGCAATGAGTCGATGGGTATGGTGCTGACTACGGTGTCCGTGTCGCACACATAGGCAAAAAAGCTGTCATATCCTTCCAGATGGATGTTCACACTGATGGTGTCGGCCAGTTGTACACCCTTTCCCTCACCATTGACAAACGACATCCCGCAGTATGAAGAGCTGGTAAGCATACAGTCTTCGCTCTCGCATCCGCCGATGGCCAGGCAGAGTAAGATGGCGGCTGTTATCCCTTTGAATATACCTCTCATAGCACTTTTTCTATCTGATATTTGTTCCGTTCGGGAGAATTGCGGGTCACTAACTCTGCTACAAATCCGGTAAGGAATAGCTGGGTGCCCAACAGCATGGCTGTGAGAGCCAGATAGAAATAGGGGGAGTCTGTCACCAGCCGTGCCTGTACCCCTAATGAAATGGCATAGAGCTTGTTGGCACCTACGATGCAGACTGCGATGAATCCGAGCAGGAACATCAGCGAGCCCAACAGGCCGAAGATGTGCATAGGCTTCACTCCGAACCGTGACAAGAACCAGAGTGAAAGCAGATCCAGATAGCCGTTGACGAAGCGGTCCAGTCCGAACTTGGTCTTTCCATATTTGCGTGCCTGATGGTGTACTACCTTCTCACCGATGCGTTTGAAGCCGGCCTCTTTGGCCAGATAGGGTATGTACCGGTGCATTTCGCCATAGACTTCGATGTTCTTTATCACTTCGTGGCGATAGGCTTTCAATCCGCAGTTGAAATCATGCAGGTTGTGTATGCCGCTCACGGCACGTGCGGTGGCATTGAACAGTTTGGTGGGGATGGTCTTCGACAGCGGGTCGTAGCGTTTTTGTTTCCATCCCGATACGAGGTCGTATCCCTCTTCCGTAATCATACGGTAGAGTTCGGGTATTTCGTCCGGACTGTCCTGCAGGTCAGCGTCCATTGTGATGACCACCCGGCCTTGTGCGCGGTCGAATCCGCAATAGAGGGCCGGTGACTTGCCGTAGTTGCGGCGGAACTTGATACCCTTTACATTGGAGGAGGTCGCTTGCAGCTGTTCGATGACCTCCCAAGAATGGTCGGTGCTGCCGTCGTTGACGAAAATCACCTCAAAGGAGAATCCGTTAGCTTGCATCACCCGCTCTATCCAGGCGTAAAGTTCGGGAAGCGATTCTTCTTCGTTGTAGAGTGGCACCACCACCGAAATGTCAGGCCCGTTGTGCTCCGTTAGCTCTTTCTCTCTTGTTTCCATTGTCTGTAGCTTTTCGTTGGTTTATGGCTGTGTCGGGGCTTCCCGTTTGCGGTGCAGTGATGCAAACAGTGCCGTGGGG
>CAZTPB010000170.1:0-4701 GCA_964614555.1 uncultured Bacteroides sp. | reverse complement strand
TAAATTCATCAATATCAGCCATAATCCACTGGCGACTTTGTGTATGCAGAATCTCGTAATGCTCATTTAAATACTCCAATACACCATAGCTGTTCAGAAGCGAAAGTGCTTCAGCTCCTGTCAGTCTCTTTTCAGTCTTATATTGTTCTACACAAAAAGAGATAAAATAGGCAATATCCAGTATCCTTTTGTTCATTATAACATTACATCATTTCTTTTCGCGCAAAAATAGACATTCTTTTTTATATGGACAAAAAATCGACGGATTAGTTCAGAAATTCGACTTTCAATTAAAAAAAAAGCACTTACAGACGGAATTGCCGGATTGAAAAAGAGGATGCACCGTGTGCGGTACATCCTCTTTTGTTATTTGGCTTTAGCTTGCTTTGTCAATCAGTAATGCCATATTCTTGTTCTTCTCCAAAAGAGACAGTATAACCTTTCTCTACGGCTACTTCTATAATCTCCACCACGGGAGCTTCGTACATGTTTTTAGTTTCCATAATTTTCTTAGTTTTAGATAGTATAGATAAGGTGTGTTTTCTCAAAAAGACAAACTGGATGCTGAGCCTTTTGTTTGACAAGAATGTATGCCTGTCACAGAATATGGCCATTTGATGGCAGAGAAATTGCTTTTTTGAGGTTTTCTGGATAAAAAAGGGGGATTTCATTTCGTTTATTAAAAGATAATTTATAAATTTGCCTCGATTTGTAAGATTCTACTTAACAAAAACGGATGTGCATGGAAGCATTGAGGTCATCCCATGTTGGAGGTGGTTGTTGGATGTCATGTGATGAGATTATACATAACCCAACTTTGCTTATCAACAGATGATTTCTATTGCTTATCACTCATTTTTTGTCCACTTTGTTTGCTGTAGTGAACAAAAAAGAGTATTTTTGTCCACTACAAATAAAAAAGTATATGATAGACATCGTTTATAAGCAAAGAGAAGAGCGCGATTTGTTATCAATGAAACCATACGTGGACAGATGGCAATCGCATGATACAAGGGATGTAATGCAGTCTCCATTAATAAAACTGATAGTGGGTCCCAGACGTGCCGGTAAGTCTGTATTTGCACTGCAACTATTGAAAAGCAGACGCTTCGCTTATTTGAACTTCGACAACGAACTGTTGCTTGAAAGATTTGATGAAGACCTTGTGGAACAGGCACTGGAAGAGGTCTATCCTCATTATGAATATTTGATGCTTGACGAGATTCAGAATCTTCCGTCATGGGACTTGTGGGTCAGCAAGCTGTATCGTAGGGGAATCAATATTGTCATGACAGGATCCAATGCCAAACTATTGTCGAGCGAAATGGCTACAGTCTTGACAGGCAGATACCTGATGATTGAAATTCTCCCTTTCAGTTTTCAAGAAGTGGTGACATTCAATAATCTGCAACTGTCTGACCATACTCCTACAGAAAAAGCCAATACGATATTGCAATTGGACGACTATCTTGTTTACGGCGGTTTCCCCGAAACACTTACCTTGAGGAGTATCACGCAAAACTATTTGGGGGGGCTGTTTGACTCCGTATTGCTGAAGGATGTAGCCAAGAGGTTTAAAGTCAGACACACCACCGAATTGTATAAGCTGGCCTCTTATCTGTTGGCGAACTATACCAACCCTGTCAGCTACTCCACGCTGGTTGAAGATTTGGAGATGAACAGTAAGGTTACGTGCCAAAAGTTTGTGGGGTATCTGACCGAGACATATATGTTTCACCTGTTACCTCGATTCGACAACAAAATGCGCATCATGCAAAAGGCTCCTTTTAAAATGTACGTGGTGGACAACGGTTTTATATCTTCCCGCTCGTTCGAACTCTCCCCCAACAAGGGACGCTTGCTTGAAAATATGGTGCTTGTGGAATTGATGCGGCGTGGTTACAAGCCCGGCTTTTCACTGTTCTACTACCGTACCCGCAACGACCGTGAGATAGATTTCGTCTGCAAACAAGGACATCTGGTCTCTGCACTGATTCAGGTGTCGTATGACACTACTCAAGAAAAAACACTGAACAGAGAGATTACAGCCCTTAATGAAGCAGCAAAAGAACTGAAATGCAACAAGAAACTGCTTTTGACCGTTTATCCCGCTATGCAAAAAGTAGAAGGAGTGGAAATGATGTCTGTGGTAGAATGGTTGTTGGACTAACATGCAAAAAGACATCCTAAGTTTTGCTCAAATCAAAGCACTTGCTTTACCGGAGGATATATCTCTGTCGGCAAGGTAAGTGCTTTGGCTAATTCGGGGGCTATACAGACTCACGTAGGTAATTTCTAATCCGTCCACTTGGGTATCTTGTAGCGGGCAATCATTTGAACCACCAGCTTTTTGTTGAACCATTTTCAACATCTTCGCCAAAACCGAATTCCTCGTCACCTGATGCCGCAAAACCTTTCTCCACTTGGCATTCGATAAACTTCACTTCTGGGGCTTCATACATTTCATTCATATTCCATTCATATTAATAGTTTATACACTTTTTCCCATTCTTAATATAGATTTTCCCTTTTACAGGATTTGATACCGTGCGTCCTTGCAGGTCGAAGAGTCCTTGCGGGAGTCCTTGAATATCATCACGGGATATTTCCTTTATTCCTTGAGGCGAATCGATGAATACACGCATTCTTGCATTCGAGACAGGAGCCGTTGCCGCCACATTTCTGATGTAAGCTGTGTATGGATACACAGTCAGGCTCTTGGTTACCCGGTGCAATGTCTGCTGAAGCGGATTGAAAACGTAATTGTCATTGGCATCTGACGTGCAATCCACGCTGCCATTCTTCAATGTTCCGACAAATTCCCAAGTACCTGCGGCCACAGTTTCTGCTTCGGTTGAAATGACGGTCAGGCCGCCGGTTATGGAGTTGGTCACCGTTGCCCCCTCTCGCAGACTGTACAGATAAGGTGTGTTTGCTCTCAGAATGTCTGTTTCCTGAAAGGTTACGACATCGTCACTGACACTGCTGAGTGAATAGAACTTGAAATTATTCCGGCTTGCTTCGTCGGGGACAAAAGGCAGGGTGATGAATCCGTAGCTGTAGTCCTTCAATTCCCTGTTGTAGGTCACAGCGGCATAGGTTTCATATTCTGCCTCAAAGTCCGGACATTCAAGTTCATTGTCATTGATTATCAGATGAAGCGCTTCGCCACATGCCGTACATACACCATCATCTCCCGGCGTATGGATGTGATAGACCTTCACTTGGCAGACCGTACTCTCCGGGCGCACGTAGGTGACTCCATCCTCGTAAACCAATTCCATATCCTGCAACGTAATGGAGGCCATTCCCAGTGGGGCATCAGCCGCCGCTTTCACTTTGAAAGAGATTACGGCACCTTCCGTTCCCGAAAATGGAATTGCATCATCGGCATTCACTGTAATCATATAGCTGCCATCCTCCAGTTTGTTGTATCCCAAAGTCTTGATACAGTCAACCAATTCTCCGAACTCGTCTTCATAACTGCCTTGGCGGTCAGCTACGACAGTCGGACGGCTTGCCATACTCACCCCTGTGGGGAAAACCACCTGTACCTGAAAGGCACGGATGGGAACCGAGTTCGTCATGTCTATAGTCACCGTTTTAGACTCTCCAGGCATAATCTCAAAATCACTGATTGTCAGAGTAGCCTGTGCATGGCTTTGCAGGATGCCTGCTGCGAACAACAGCAGCATCCCCAAAGCGTTTCTGATTCCTGATTTTTTAATCATAATACTTACTTTTAGTTTTTCATTCATTTTTCAATCACAATCTTGTAGCCCTCTATCACGTATATGCCATCAGGCAACACCTTTTCCAGTTTTTCTACCGGGATGTCAGATTTGAGCATTGCTCCATCCAAGCTATATACATCCACAGGCTTGTCCAAGAGTTCTTTCAGACGGGACACTGTTATAACAGCCTCACGGATTTCCACTTGACAGTTGTAGTCTGCCGGGCGTACATAGGTGACGCCGTCAGCAAAGACCAATTCCATGTCGCGCAACCCAATGGCTGTTTTCCCTACGGTGGCCTCTTCGGTGGCCATCAGCGGCAGGTCTATCACAGCCCCTTTCGTGTCTGCAAAAGGAACAGCATCATAGGCATTCACCACTATCATCAGGCTTCCATCGTCCCACACGTTATAACTCAGTGTCTTGATCACTTCCGTTTTTTCTCCAAATTCATCCGACACACTTCCTTGTCTGGCAGGGACAACCGTCGGAGCGGCAGCCAGTTTCAAGTTCTCAGGCAACACAATCTGTACCTGAAAGGCACGCACCTCCACCGTGTTCTCCATATTCAGACTGACAGTCTTGGTCTCTCCCTGACTTATCTGGAAGTCAGGAATTGACAATGTTGCCTGAGCCTGGATGGCGGATGTTCCTGCCAGCATCAGCAGGAACATCCATAAAGCACATCTTATTTTCATTTCTTCAGAATTAAGTTTGTTATCATCGTCGCATCTACAATGGAGACACGTCCATCCTCATTCAAGTCCGCCGCTTTGGCATTGAACCCTTCGTCTTCCTTTCTGAGAATGGCATTGGTCACCATCGTGATATCCACAATAGAGATACGGTCATCACCGTTCACATCGCCCATCACATAGTCTATCACTACACCTTCGCGTACCAGTTCTTTCTGTTCCACATTGCCTGCCGAGTCGGTGGCAATGACACAGAAGCCGTAGTCGATGCC
>CAZTPB010000169.1:0-4720 GCA_964614555.1 uncultured Bacteroides sp. | reverse complement strand
GATAAGGAGAAAAAGACCAAAAAGACAAGCAAAGCGTCCAAGCAGAGAACCAACCTGAAAAAAACGAAGAAACTAATTTATAGAACCTCCCTATAATTATGGGTAAAGGAAAATTGGCAAAGTTCGCCGACATGGCGGAATATCCCCATGTGTTTGAATATCCCTTTTCTGTGGTGGAAGAGGTCCCTTTTGAGATGAAGGGGCGTTGGCACGAGGAGTTCTTCCATAACGACAATCCCATCGTGCTGGAGTTGGGGTGCGGGCGTGGCGAATACACCGTAGGGCTTGGACGTCTCTTCCCCGACAAGAACTTCATCGGGGTGGATATCAAGGGTGCCCGTATGTGGAGCGGAGCCACCGAATCCCTGAACGAGGGGATGAAGAATGTGGCTTTCCTGCGCACGAACATCGAGATTATCGACCGCTTCTTTGCTCCGGGTGAGGTGAGCGAAATCTGGCTCACCTTCAGCGACCCGCAGATGAAGAAAGCCACGAAACGGCTGACATCGACCTACTTCATGAGCCGCTACCGCCGCTTCTTGACGGATGGCGGACTCATCCACCTGAAGACCGACAGCAACTTCATGTTCACCTACACCAAGTATATGGTGGAGCACAACCGGCTGCCTGTGGAGTTCGTCACCGACGACCTTTACCACAGCGGCTTGGCGGATGAAATCCTCAGCATACGCACCTACTACGAACAGCAGTGGCTCGACCGGGGGTTGGACATCAAGTACATGAAGTTCCGCCTCCCACAGGAGGGCGCGTTGGAAGAGCCGGACGTGGAGATTGAGCTGGACGACTACCGCAGCTACAACCGCAGCAAGCGTAGCGGACTGGAAAAGAGTAAGTAATGTTAGATGAAATAAGTTAAAGTAACGGCCTCCTGTTGTTCGCGAGAATAGCAGGAGGCCGTTGTCTTGTACTGAAAGAATGAGGTGACATCCGGTCAGACACCCTTGAGGTACCATTTGTACATCCGGTGCACACCCTCTTCGATGTCAATCTTGTGCTGCCAGCCGAGGGCGTGCAGCTTGCTTACATCCGTGAGCTTGCGCATGGTGCCGTCAGGCTTGGAGGCATCGAACGACACCTTTCCTTCAAATCCTGTCTCCTTGGTGATCAGTCCGGCCAGTCCGGCAATGCTGATTTCCTTGCCTGTGCCGATGTTGATGTGGCAGTTGCGCACATCGCGGCTGTCGGGGGCATAGGTGTCTTTGAAGTCAACATGCTCCAGCACGAACACACTGGCATCGGCCATCTCTTCGCTCCAGAGGAATTCGCGCATCGGTTTTCCCGTGCCCCACAGGCGCACCTCGTTGGGGAGTATGCCATATTTGCCCAAGACATTCAGAATCTCCTCCTCGCCCGCTTTGCCGTTCACCCCTTCTACCGGGCGCAGGTCCATGTCCTTGCGCACAGCCTCCCAATTGCGCTCTCCCAGGCATTTGGCCAAATGGATTTTGCGCACCATGGCCGGCAATACGTGGCTGTTTTCCAGATGGAAGTTGTCGTTCGGCCCATAGAGGTTGGTAGGCATCACGGCGATGTAGTTGGTGCCGTATTGCAGGTTGAAGCTCTCGCACATCTTCAGGCCGGCTATCTTGGCGATGGCATACGGCTCGTTGGTGTATTCCAGCGGTGAAGTGAGCAGGGCCTCCTCCTTGATGGGTTGCTCGGCATCGCGCGGATAGATGCAGGTGCTTCCCAGGAAGAGCAGTTTCTTCACACCGTGGCGGAAGCTTTCGCCGATGACATTCTGCTGGATTTGCAGGTTCTGGTAGATGAAGTCTGCCCGATAGGTGTTGTTGGCCATGATGCCGCCTACGTGGGCGGCAGCCAGAATGACATACTCCGGTTGTTCTTGGTCGAAGAACTCCTTCACGGCAGTTCCGTCGAGCAGGTCCAACTCTTTATGGGTGCGCCCTACCAGGTTGGTGTATCCTTTGGCCTGCAGGTTCTTCCAGATGGCCGAACCCACGAGTCCGCGGTGTCCGGCTACGTATATTTTTGCTGATAAGTTCATTTACAAATTACAATCTGATTCATTTACAAATTACAAATTACAAATTACAATTTGGTTCATGTACGAATTGGCTGAAAGTACCGTATGGCAAATTGTACCTTGTAAATTGTACCTTGTAAATGCAGTTACTTCACAATTCCCTTCTCCAGATACTCGGCAAGGTTCATCTTGATCTGTTCGCTGGCGCGCTCGACGGCCACCTTCTCCATGTCGTGCTCGACCATGATGCGCACAAGGTCTTCGAACGAAGTCTTTGCCGGATTCCATCCGAGCTTGGCTTTTGCCTTTGTGGGGTCTCCCCAAAGGTTGACCACATCGGTGGGGCGGTAGAAGTCCTTGCTCACCTCCACAAGCACACGGCCTGTGGCCTTGTCGATGCCCACTTCGTTCTCTTCTTCTCCTTGGAACTCCAGTTCGATGCCTGCATGCTTGAAGGCGAGGTGGCAGAATTCACGTACAGAGTGTTGTACACCGGTGGCAATGACGAAGTCTTCGGGCTTCTCCTGCTGGAGGATGAGCCACATACACTCCACGTAGTCCTTGGCATAGCCCCAGTCGCGCAGAGAGGAGAGGTTGCCGAGATAAAGCTTGTCCTGCTTGCCCTGTGCGATGCGTGCGGCGGCAAGGGTGATCTTGCGGGTCACGAAAGTCTCTCCGCGGCGTTCGCTCTCGTGGTTGAACAGGATGCCCGAGCAGCAGTACATGTTGTAGGCTTCGCGATATTCCTTGATAATCCAGTATCCGTAGAGCTTGGCTACGGCATAAGGGCTGTAGGGGTGGAAGGGCGTGTTTTCGTTTTGTGGCACCTCCTCCACTTTGCCGTAGAGTTCCGAAGTGGAAGCCTGATAGATGCGGCAGGTGTCGGCCAGGCCGCACTGGCGTACGGCTTCGAGCACACGCAATACACCCGTGGCATCCACGTCGGCGGTGAACTCGGGCGAGTCGAAGCTGACCTGCACATGGCTTTGTGCGGCCAGATTGTAAATTTCATTGGGGCGAACCTTGGCAATGACCTGCACAAGGCTCATGGAGTCACTGAGGTCGGCAAAGTGGAGGTGGAAGCCCGGCACACCCTCCAAGTGGGCGATGCGCTCGCGGAAATCCACAGAGGAACGGCGGATGGTGCCGTGTACCTCATAGCCCTTTTCCAATAAAAACTCAGCCAAGAACGAGCCGTCCTGACCTGTAACTCCAGTGATTAAAGCAACTTTTTTCATACAAACCAATATTTGTTTCCTTTTTTTTGATTGATAGTCTTTGGAAGGTGACCTCTTTCTTACTCCGAGAAGAGTTTGATGCGCTGCTCTTCGCTCAGTTTGCAGATGAGCAGGGTGTTGTCCTTTTCGGCCACGATGTATCCGTCGAGCCCCTGCACCACCACACGACGTTCCTGGGAAGTGTGGATAAGGCAGTTCTTTGTCTCGAAGAGGCGGATGTCTTCGCCGATACATACGTTGTGGTTCAGGTCCTGCTTGCTCTGTGTGTGCAGGGAGCCCCAAGTGCCCAAGTCGCTCCAGCCGAAACTGGCCGGGCAGACGAAGATCTCTTCTGCCTTTTCAAGAATGGCGTAGTCGATGGAGATGTTTTCGCATTTGGGGAACTCGATGTTGATGCGCTCCTGTTCCTCGGGGGTGCCGTAGTAGGGGAGCATATTTTCAAATATCTGTGAGATGGCAGGCTGATAGACACGCAGGGCATTGACGATGGTGGACACATTCCACACGAAGATGCCGGCATTCCAGAAGAAGTTGTTCTTCTTGACATACTTTTCGGCCGTCTCCAATGCCGGCTTTTCTTTGAATGAATCTACACGGAAGATTTCCTTGCACCGTGCCGATGAGGCCGACAGGTCGGCTTCAATATATCCGTAGCCCGTTTCCGGTCGGGTCGGCTTCATGCCCAATGTGAGGATGGCGTCCGATGAGGCCGTGAAGTCCATGGCTGTGCGGATGACCCGTTGGAATTCCTTCACATCCATTACCACGTGGTCGCTCGGAGTCACCACCATATTGGCTTTCGGGTCGCGTGCCTTGATGCGCCAGCTGACGTAGGCGATACAGGGAGCCGTGTTGCGTCGGCAGGGTTCGCAGAGGATGTTTCCCTTGGGGATTTGTGGCAGCTGTTCGTGCACGATGTCCGCATAAGCGGCAGAAGTCACTACCCAGATGTTCTCCGGGGGGCAGATGCCTTCAAAGCGGTCGGCGGTGAGTTGTATCAGTGTGCGTCCGCATCCGAGCACATCGATGAACTGTTTGGGCTTCTCCGGGGTACTCATCGGCCAGAACCGGCTTCCGATGCCTCCGGCCATAATCACCAGGTGATTATTGTTCTTTTCCATCATAGTCTTCCTTTCTTATTTGTTGCATATATAGTTTGTCTTCTTTCTCTCAGAGAACGAGTTTAATGTGCAAAAATATACAATTCTTTCCTATCGTCCTATAAGTTTTTGGAAAAAAGTGAAAAAATAGTTGTTCTTTGCCTCAGAACAGCTCTGAAAGGAAGGGGACAAGTGGTGTCTTTGGAGGGTGGAATTGGGAGATTCACCGGACAGTATCAGTGCTCTTAAAAGTTAAAAAAGGTTGTATTCGGAGCGGAAAAAGGAGAAAATGCTTGTCGGTTCAAAATAAAGCAGTAATTTTGCACCGTGTTTTTCATGGTATTAGATTTAAGGTTAATGGAAGATTGGTTGTC
>CAZTPB010000168.1:0-4740 GCA_964614555.1 uncultured Bacteroides sp. | reverse complement strand
TTTTTGAGAGAGAGTCCTTGTTCCGAATCAGGAACAGGGACTTTTTTTGTATATGGGTATGAAATTTCTTATATTCTGTAGGGGTAAAGTCGAGATTTTGTGTCGGTGTGTGAAAGAATGGTAATCTTGGTGCCGAAAGAATGGTAATCTTCACGATGGAAGAATGCATTCTTTCATCGTGAAGATCAGTCTTATTTTTCCAATCACTCCAATGGGTTCAATGGGTAATTGTTGTTAATGCACTTGCGTCAGAACATGACGTAGGGCTTCAGACGTTCCAAATCGGCAGGTGAGAATTCCGGATAGGTAGAGAGTTGTTGCAGACTCTTCAGCTTGCCACGTTGTTGGCGATGGCGGGTGATGATGCGTATTTGCCGGTAAGTGAGGTATGGATGGCGGGGTATGGAGTCGGCATTGAGATTGATTTTCCGAGGCAATGTGTCTGAAAGGGTGAACCATTGCCCGATGCCTTCGGGCAAGTTGTAGATCTCTTGTAGTTGCGACAAACTGACAAAACCTCCCAAGCGTTCGCGATAGGCTACGATGCGGTGTGAAAGCACAGAGCCTATACCCGGTATCCGTTTCAGTTGGCAGGTGTCGGCTTGGTTGAGGTCGATGACAGTGCCTGCAGGATATTTGCCCGGATAGTGGGCTGTGGCAACAGTGTCGGCTGGCTGTTTGTATTCCCTGTTATGGTCAATCTTTCTTTTGGAAGCAGGTCTGTATTTCATGCCAATGAAGATATAGGGACGCAACCGGGTGAACTCTTCATCTGTCATGCCATAGATACGCGACAAGGCTTTTGGGGTGCGGAAGATGCCTCCTGCATCCCGGTAGCGGAGAATGTTGCGTACGACATGGGGTTTCAATCCCAAAGTCATCAGTGTCAGTGAATCGGCTTCGTTAGGGTCAAAAGGTTGCAGGACAAACTCCTGACGACAAGTGTAAAGCGAGTCGTCGGAGGGAAGTAGGGAGACTTTCAGGCTGTCAGTCTCTCCGGGAGCAGTGGGCTGCACTTCTCCTTGTGGGTGCAGGCAAAGATAAACAATGCCTGCCAACAGGGTGACGGAGAGAAGCAGGATGGCTCTGCGGTCGTTTGCTGAAAAGAAAAAGAAGTCTTTCCACATGGAGGGTCATTACAATGCACCCAGCTCGTTGATGAATATCAGTCCGATGGCAATGGGAGCTATGAACTTTAAGATGAAGATGTATGCCTTGAACAGTGGCACCTTCAGCTTGCCCTCATTGGAAATCTCATCCCAGACGATGCGGCGGTCGAGATACCAACCTGTGAAGATGGAGATGAGCATACCACCCAAAGGAAGCATTATCTTGGAAGTCAACGAGTCGAGGAAGTCAAAGATGTTCAATCCGAAGATATGAAAATCACTCCAAGGACCAAATGAGAGCGAAGAGAAAACCCCCAGTACTGTGCAGCCTGCTGTCACCATCCAGGCGGCTTTGCGACGCGATACTTTCCACTCTTCGTGAACAAAGGCTGTGACCACTTCGTGCATAGAAATGGTGGAGGTGAAGGCTGCCAATGCTAACAGAATATAGAAAAGTAAGGAGAAAATGTAGGCCAATAAGGGGATGTCTCCGAAGGCCAATTGGAATACATTGGGCAAGGTGATGAAAAGCAGTGACGGACCGGCATCGGGCGAAATGCCTACGCTGAAAGCTGCCGGGAAGATGATGATGCCGGCTGTGATGGCTACCAGCGTATCGATGAATCCTACGCTGGTAGCTGTGCGTGAGAGATTGGTCTCTTTGCCGAAATAAGAAGCATAGGTGGAAAGGCAGCCGAGACCGAGACTCAGTGAAAAGAATGCCTGTCCCATGGCTGCAAGAAAAACACCGGGGGTGACTTTGCTGAAATCCGGTTTGAACAGAAATTCCAATCCTTTACCGGCACCGGGCAAAGTAATGGCGCATACTGCAAGAATGACGATTATGACAAAAAGGGCCGGCATCATGATTTTGGCTGATTTCTCAATGCCTTTTTTTACCCCCAGCTCAATGACAACGTGCGTCATTATCAGGAAGACGAACATCCATAAGATAGGACGGAAAGTGGAGGAGGAGAAAGCATTGAAAAATTGGGTGTATTCGCCAGAATCAGTCATGCCTGCGAATCCGTTGGAAAGAGCTTGCAATGTATATTCCAATGTCCATCCGGCCACAACTGAATAGAAACTGAGGATAAGGAAACCGGCCAACACTCCCATATAGCCTACATATTTCCAAGGAGTACGGGGAGCCAGCACTTTGTAGGCTCCTGCAGTGTTGGCCCGTGAATGGCGGCCAATGGAAAATTCTGCTATCATAATGGGAAGTCCCAACAGTACGATGCATGTCAGGTAGATGACAATGAATGCTGCTCCACCATAATTACCGGTCATATAGGGGAATCTCCAAATGTTGCCCAGCCCTACCGCCGAACCGGCAGCAGCTAAGATGGCACCTATTTTACTGCCAAAGTTTACTCTTTCCTTCATTGTTTGTTGCCAATTTGTTGTATTAATGTTTGTTTCGCTGCAAAAATACAAAACTTTTTTCTACTTTTGCATCAAATTAGCAACCAATCTTATGATAAAACATTATTTATGTAAATATCCTTTTTCGATATTGCTCATCCTGTTGGTACTCTACCTTTCGTTCTTCACTCCGCCCAAGACCGGGTTGGACGAGGTGACCAACATTGATAAACTGGCTCATATTTGTATGTATGGTGGGTTATGCAGTGTCGTATGGATAGAATATTGGCGTTGTCATGGTAACTTTCAGGCGAAGGGTATTCGTCGTTGGATGGGGGCTGCAGTGTTGCCTTTGCTGTTCAGTGGGGGGATAGAGTTGTTGCAAGAATATTGTACTACCGACCGCAGCGGCGATTGGGAGGACATGATAGCCAACTCTTTCGGTGTGGCTTTAGCTGCCGGACTGGGGAATACTTTGTGGCGACGCTTATTCTTCCGCCGTTGATTTCCACTGGTTGTAGGGGTGCAAAGTCAGGCAGGAGTTGTAGTAGCGGCGTTCGCCTGTGACCTCTTTGCCTAAGAATGAAGGACGTTCGAAAGCCTCTTCGGTATGTGTCAGTTCCACTTCTGCAACAACCAGCCCTTCGTTGTCTCCATGAAATTCATCAATCTCAAATGTATGTTTTCCGCAGGCTACCAAGTAGCGGTGCTTGTCGATGGTTCCGCTCTCACACAGTCTCATCAGTTCCAAGGCTTCTTCTACAGGTATCTCCTTTTCCCACTCATAGCGGCTCAGTCCGCCGTCTTGTGAAGCACCTTTGATGGTGAGATAACCCTTTTCTCCTCGTACACGTATTCTGACGGTGCGTCCTGTGCTGCGGCAGATATATCCTTGTATGATACGGGAACAGGCAAATGCCTGCTCCCGGTATGCATGGTCTGTAACCAAAAACTTGCGTTCAATCTCTTGGCTCATAGCTTTTTATATGCAAGCTGCTCCTACGATGCCTATCAAAGCCAAGGTTGCTAATCCGATGAGGACCCATTTGATGACCTTTTTTCCTTGTTCTTCCTCTCGGCGTGCACGCTTCTCTTTTCTCTGTTCTTTTCTACTGATGTTTTTAGCCATGTCGGTATTGATTTTAATAGTAAATGATTATCTTTCGCTATCGCTGAACTCCATGAGGTAGGCTTTGATGAAGCCGTCAATCTTGCCGTCCATCACACCGTTCACATCGCTGGTCTGCCATTGTGTGCGGTGGTCTTTCACGCGGCGGTCGTCAAACACATAAGAGCGTATCTGTGACCCCCATTCGATTTTCATCTTTCCGGCCTCAATTTTAGACTGCTCTTCCATGCGGTGTTGCATCTCTTTGTTGTAGAGGATAGAGCGGAGTTGGCGCATGGCGTTTTCCTTGTTCTTGGGTTGGTCCCGTGTCTCGGTGTTCTCAATGAGAATTTCTTCCTCTTCACCTGTGTAGGGGTCTTTGTACTGGTAACGCAGGCGTACGCCAGATTCCACTTTGTTCACATTTTGTCCGCCGGCTCCACCGGACCGGAAGGTGTCCCATGAGATGCGTGCTGTCTCTACAACCACTTCGATAGAGTCATCTACAAGTGGGGTGACGAAGACGGATGCAAACGATGTCATGCGTTTTCCCTGTGCGTTGTAGGGACTCACGCGCACCAGACGGTGCACACCGTTTTCTCCCTTCAGATAGCCGAAGGCATAGGGACCTTGTATTTCCATGGTGACGGTCTTGATTCCCGCTTCATCTCCATCCTGCAGGTTAGAGATTGCCAATTTGTAGCCATTCTGTTCGGCCCAACGCATATACATACGCATAAGCATCGAGGCCCAGTCTTGTGCTTCGGTACCTCCGGCACCGGAGTTGATTTTCAATACACAGTCCATCTGATCGGCCTCTTGGCGGAGCATATTCTTCAGTTCCAAGGCTTCCACTGCCTGAAGTGCTTTGTTGTAAGCCTCGTCCACTTCCTCTTCAGTCACCAGTTCGTCTTTGCAGAAGTCGAAGGCCAGCTCCAATTCGTCGCTCAGCGTCTTCACCTCCTTGTAGCCGTCAATCCATGCCTGCAAGCCCTTTACCTTTTTCATCTGTGCTTCGGCCTTCTTGGCATCGTCCCAGAATCCGGGAGCCTGTGTACGTAGCTGTTCCTCCTCCACTTGGATGAGTTTGGCCTCGATGTCGAGGTAGCGGTGCAATGCTTCAGTGCGAGTCTTTATGTCTTTCAGTTGTTCTAT
>CAZTPB010000167.1:0-4795 GCA_964614555.1 uncultured Bacteroides sp. | reverse complement strand
ATACGTAACATTTGTTTGTTTCTATATCAGAGTCAGTTTCTCCATATGTACGAGCAGTAGATACGTATCTTCTTCCAGAATGTAAATCGTAGCTTACTGTAGTTTGAGAGGATGGGTAAGAGGTATGCATCATAACTTTTTCTCCTGTTCCATTACAATATTTACATTTCCCATTTCCAGTACATGAAGCGCAAATCCTCCATTGTCTATTGTAATAACCAACAGTCAAACCTCCCCAACCGTGACAGATGTTACAAGTTTTGCTGCCTTTGCAAATGAAACAGATTGAGTGATGTATATATGTAGTCGTTCCATCAGTATTTTCCGTGACATCGGCATATGAACCGTTAGGAAAATATTGACGATTAGTCTTTTGAGCCTTTATTATAGTCAGACAACTGAAACATATAAGAATACAAATGATTCTTTGTGGCAATTTCTTCATCTTATTTGTCATTAAGTTAAGAATGTTTTTCCCGGCTCCACAAGGATGAATAATAGTGAACTGGTTGTTGTTGTAAAAGTTGGCGAGGAGATATAAAAAAGGCATGGAGCCGACTTTTTGCTTCCTCTACTAAAGGTTCTGGAATACCTGCACAATGGAAGATTACAGTCAAGCCCACGCCATACGACGCGGGCGTTATAACCGTTGTTCTCATTGTACGTGAATTTTCCAGATTCTTAGTAGAAAGAACAAAAGCTAACGCTCGTTTTATTATATGTCTTTAATTCGCTCTAAGGGTTTATGCCATAGGCTTTCAATGTTTTTTAGTGATACAATCTGTTTGTTGGATGTCATCGGGGCAACGACGCTTTTTCTGTCGAGGTCCCGACCTGTCTGTCCTGCCTCTATGCAGGCAGCTACGACGGAACAAAGATAGGTATATTTGATGTGACCGCCAAAAAAAGTCTGTGATTTATTGCAGAAGCGGGGATAAAACCATGCTCTTTCGGGGAAAATGCGTGCTACAAATAAAAAGGAAGGTAGGCAACGGAAATCGTTAACATACACTTTAAAACAAATAAAAGTGCCGAAAAATAACTTATCCCAAGGCTTGGGATAACTAAACCAAGCCTTGGGATAATTAGAGCAAGCTTTGGGATAACTAAACCAAAGTTTGGGATAAAGAATGTTTCGGCATTTTGATAAAAATCGGCTTGTAAACGAAACTTATACTTCCCCCAATTTCGGAATTTCGATTCCCAAGGCACGAGCCACGCCTTCACCATAACGCGGGTCGGCCCGGTAGCAGTTCATCACGTGCCGTTGTTTGATGAAGAGTTCGGCATCGCCCATGGCGCGGGCTGTATTCTCGAAGAGCAGCTGCTGCTCCTCGGGCGGCATCAGGCGGAAGAGGTCGCCCGGCTGGCTGTAGTAGTCGTCGTCATACTCCCGCTCGTTGTAGTTATAGACCTCGCCTGTCACTTTCAGGGGCGGCTCTTTCAGGTCGGGCGAGTCTTTCCATTCCCCGTAGCTGTTCGGTTCGTATCCCTTGGTGCTGCCGTAGTTGCCATCCACACGCATGGCTCCGTCGCGGTGGTAGGCATGGAAGGGGCAGCGCGGACGGTTTACCGGAATCTGCTCCAGGTTCACCCCCAACCGGTAACGCTGTGCATCGCCGTAGGAGAAGAGGCGGCCTTGCAGCATCTTGTCGGGCGAGAAACCGATGCCATCCACCGTGTTGATGGGGTTGAACGCCGACTGCTCCACCTCGGCAAAGTAGTTCTCGGGATTGCGGTTCAGCTCCAGGATGCCCACGTCGTGCAAGGGAAAGTCGCCATGCGGCCACACCTTCGTCAGGTCGAAAGGGTTGATGCGGTAAGTGTCAGCCTCCTCTTCCGTCATCAGCTGCACCTGGAAGAGCCAGCGCGGATAGTCGCCCCGCTCGATGCTCTCGTAGAGGTCGCGCTGGTGCGATTCGCGGTCTTTGGCAATGATGGCCTCGGCCTCCTCGTCCGTCAGGCATTCGATGCCCTGCAGGGTGCGCAGGTGGAACTTCACCCATGTGCGCTGGTTGTCCTTGTTGATGAAACTGTAGGTGTGGCTGCCAAAGCCGTGCATGTGGCGGTAGGAGCGGGGAATGCCGCGCGGACTCATGGTGATGGTGACCTGATGCAGTGCCTCGGGCAGCAGTGTCCAGAAGTCCCAGTTGTTCGATGCACTGCGCATGTTGGTGCGTGGGTCGCGCTTGATGGCGTGGTTCAGGTCGGGAAACTTCAGCGGGTCTCTCAGAAAGAACACCGGTGTATTGTTTCCCACCAAGTCCCAGTTGCCTGCTTCGGTGTAGAACTTCATGGCAAATCCGCGGATGTCCCGTTCGGCATCGGCTGCACCGCGTTCGCCTGCTACGGTGGAGAAGCGCACGAAGCACTCCGTCTGTTTGCCAACCTCGCTGAAGATGGCGGCGCGGGTGTAGCGCGTGATGTCATGCGTCACGGTGAAGGTGCCATACGCTCCCGACCCTTTGGCGTGCATCCGTCGTTCGGGAATCACCTCGCGGTCGAAGTGTGCCAGTTTCTCTATCAGCCACGGATCTTGCATGACCACCGGTCCCCGCTGTCCCGCTGTCTGTGTGTTCTGATTGTCTGCCACCGGTCGTCCGTTGGCCGCAGTAAGTCTTTTCTTTTCCATAAAATGAATGAGATGTGTCAGTTTGTTTCTGATACAACAATCGTGGCAGGCAAAAGTTTGTCCTCTTTGTGAGGAATGGCAGAAGATTTCCCGGCCGTTTTCCCCGAATCTCGTTTTTTTTTTGTATTTTTGCGCCCTCATATATATTAAAGAGGTGGAAGGCCTCACGAGGTAATGATAATTAATCAATAGAAATCAGATAGAAACAGTATGTTGTTTGAAAATCTTAGCGAAAGACTTGAACGGTCGTTCAAAATTCTGAAAGGTGAGGGCAGAATCACCGAAGTCAATGTGTCGGAAACCCTGAAAGATGTGCGTAAGGCTCTGCTTGATGCCGACGTCAATTACAAGGTGGCCAAGACCTTCACGGATACGGTGAAGCAGAAAGCTCTCGGACAGAATGTGCTGACTGCCGTGAAACCCAGCCAATTGATGGTGAAGATTGTGCACGATGAACTGGCCACCCTGATGGGAGGCGACACGGCCGAAATCAATATCAAGGGACAGGCCGGACAGCCGGCCATCATCCTGATGTCGGGTCTGCAGGGTTCGGGTAAGACCACTTTCTCCGGAAAACTGGCGCTGATGCTGAAGACCAAAAAGAACCGTCGTCCCTTGCTGACGGCTTGCGACGTATATCGTCCGGCTGCCATCGAACAGCTGCGTGTGGTAGGCGAGCAGATAGGGGTGCCGGTCTATATGGAACTGGAGAACAAGAATCCGGTGGAGATTGCACAGAATGCCATCCGTGAAGCCAAGACAAAGGGATACGATGTGGTCATCGTGGATACTGCCGGCCGCTTGGCCATCGATGAGCAGATGATGCAGGAAATAGCTGCCATCAAAGCGGCCATCAATCCTTCGGAAACACTGTTTGTAGTCGATTCGATGACCGGACAGGATGCTGTGAACACGGCCAAGGAATTCAACGAACGGCTTGATTTCGACGGCGTGGTGCTGACCAAGCTTGACGGTGACACCCGTGGCGGTGCCGCCCTCTCTATCCGTACGGTGGTGAACAAGCCTATCAAATTTGTGGGTACGGGCGAGAAGATGGAGGCTATCGACCAGTTCCATCCCGCACGTATGGCCGACCGTATCTTGGGGATGGGTGACATCGTGTCGTTGGTAGAGCGTGCACAGGAGCAGTTTGACGAAGAGGAGGCCAAGCGCCTGCAGAAGAAGATTCAGAAGAACCAGTTCGACTTCAACGACTTTCTCGGACAAATCCAGCAAATCAAGAAGATGGGTAACATCAAGGAGCTGGCCAGCATGATTCCGGGTGTGGGCAAGGCTATCAAGGACATTGACATTGACGATGATGCCTTCAAGAGCATTGAGGCCATCATCCATTCCATGACTCCGAAAGAACGTACAAATCCCGAAATACTGAATGGCAGCCGCCGTCAGCGCATAGCCAAGGGTAGCGGTACGAATATCCAAGAGGTGAACCGCCTGATCAAGCAGTTTGACCAGACACGCAAGATGATGAGGATGATTACCGGCAGCGGCATGGGCAAAATGATGGGTAAGATGCCGAAGATGCCCGGGATGCCCGGCTTCAGAAAATAAAAGATAAAACAAGGAACTAATAAAAAACTCATAAGATTATGAAAAAGAATTTGTTTTCACTTGGCGCACTTGGCATGATGGCCATGTTTGCCGCTTGTTCTTCAGCTCCTGCCGGTTACACCGTAGAGGGAACTCTTTCCGATTCGACCATGAATGGAAAAATGGTCTATCTGATGGATATTGATAAAGGAAATGTGGTGGATAGTGCTGTGGTCGATGGCATCGCTTACACTTTTACCGGAAAGGCCGACACCGCTCTGGTGGCCGGTGTTTCTGCCAATGGACGTAATTCATTGGTCGTGTTCGCTTTGGAGAATGGCAACGTGACCATTGATGCCGATGGCAACACTTCAGGTACTCCCCTGAATGACGAACTTACCCGCGTCACAGCTCTGATGGATAGCGTGAACACAGCTTATTACAAGGCCTACGAAGCCTTTGAAGGAAGCAAAGAGGAGTGGAACTCGGTGTATGAAAACGAGTGGCAGCCCCGCTTCAAACAGCAGGTAATCGATGCTTATCAGGGTCACAAGGATGACGTGGTGGGGTATGTGCTCACCCAATTCATGACTATCCTCAGTGCCGATGAGC
>CAZTPB010000166.1:0-4832 GCA_964614555.1 uncultured Bacteroides sp. | reverse complement strand
CTATCTAAGCTCCTCCCCTGTCTTAGGGGCGTAGCAAGACCCTTGGAGGATTGACCAGATGTCAATCCGTGTCGCAGCGAGGGGAGCACAGTACTCTGTGCGACGGAGGCCTGAAAGGCCCCTTTAGGGGGAGGGGTAACTCGGCACGCAGAGATCCTTCGCTCAGGCTCAGGATGACAGGAGGCCGTCAGGAGGGGAGAGGGTTTTCAAGAGACCTCTCACTTCTTCATCCCCCGTTGCTCTATCTTTTCAAGGAGCTGGAGGTTGGGGGTGGCCTGCTCTACTCCGGCCTGCTGGGCCTGGAGGAAGAGGGCGCGTGCTGTCTTGTAGTCGCCATCGAACACGGCGAGGACGGCGCGGGCGTGTGTGGCTTCGGGCGAATCTCCGGCCTTGGCCAGGTAGCGGCGTGCCAGTGCGGTGTTGCGCTCGTCGAGAGCGATGCAGGCGGCATTGAGGTTGGCTATGGGGTCCGAGGGGTGGAGGCGCACGGCCACGTCGAACACGTGGCGGAACTCTTCGCTGCCCACGGGGTAGAGCTCAGCTACCATGAACATCTCTTCGAGCGAGAGCTGGGCGGGCTTGGAGCGGAAGATTTCGCGTGCCTCTTCGGCGGTGAATCCGCGGATGATGTAGCCTACCTTATAGACGGAGCGGCGGAGCGAGGGATACCAGTAGTCGAGCATGAAGCGGTATTCCTCGGGCCACGAGGTCTTTATCTTCTGTTCTTTGGGGTCGGGTGCGAGGGGGCTGTCGATGACGGCCAGAATCTCGTCGCGGTGCTCCAGGTTGCTGGCGGCCACACGTTCGCGCAAGCCGCTCCAGTATTCGGGTGTGGCATCGGAGCTGAAGACGCTGTCGGGGAAGGTGTATTGTCCGCGCACAAACTTGAGGAGGGTGGCGGCACGCCCTTCGGCCAGCTCCTTGTTGTGCCGGTAGGGGCTTTCGGGCGAAGCGTATCCGTGGATGTTGATGTAGGTGATGGTGAGGTTCTTGTCCATGCGGATGGTGTCGATGGAGTTGACTATCTTGCGCAGCTCGGCCTCGTTGCCGCTATGGTTTCTCTTCAGCTCGGTGCGGTCAACGACGAACTCCACGAAGGCTTCGCGTTCGAGGGTGTCGCGCTTGACATCGACGTGCGGCGGACGCACGAAGGCGGGGATGAAGGCGGGGTCAACGGGTGTGAGCAGCCGGCCTACGGGGATGTAGAGCTCCTCCTTGCGGCAATCGGCACATCCGCAGAGATCGACCCAGAGTTCGAGGTTGCCGTCGTCCATCCACTGTTCGTAGGGGATGAGTGCGCTGTATTCGATGCGCTGCTCTTCGCCCTTCTCGCGGCGGATGATGCGGTAGGCGTCAGTGGGCACAAGGCCGTTGCGCTGGTGTATGATTTCGCGCCGGCGTCCATAGACCACCACGGGGGAAAAGTCGTGTGTGCGACTGGTGTCGGGGGCATGGAAGAGGGGCACGATGTGTGTCATGCGGTTGCCGGACATCTTGAAGTCTTTGCCAAGCAAGATTTCCAGGTTGATGTAGAGGTTGTTGTCGGTGGTCTGCGCCAGCTCGTAGCGGGTGACGCTGACGTCCTCGCGCGTGAGCACCTTGTTTTCGCGCTGCTTGGCCGCGGCGGGCTGCAGGGCCAGGAGGGCGAAGAGGCTGAGGAGAATGTATGCTGTTTTTTTCATCGCTTTTTTGTTCTTTCTTGGTTGGACGTTCTCAGAAAACATAAATCAGGTTGATGGCGGCTTTGGTGGGGCCGAGGTAGTGCTTGTCGCCCTCGTCGAGCTTGTCGCCGCAGTCCTTGCACTCATATTTCTCGTAATCCACGTAGTTGTATCCCACACCGATGGTGGCTTCGATGTTGAAGTGGCGGTCGAGTATCCAACTGTAACCGTAGGAAATGCCGCCACCGTAGAAACGTCCCTTGTAGCGGTAGTCCTCCATGTCGTCCCAAAGGGCGAAGGGGGGCTCGAAGCCCATGGTGTTGAAGGCTCCGCCCATGAGGTGCAGGCCGAAGAAGTGGCCGTTGAAGCGGTCGCAAAGCCAATAGCGCAACTCGGGCTGTATGAGCAGGAGTTTGTGCTGCTTGTCGTCGGAGAATTTCCAGGGATTGTAGTAGCCGTTCAGCTCGGCCGTCCATTTGGGAGCGAGGCCCACTTCGATGGCGGCGTTGGGGAGCCGCAGGATGTCCATGGGGACGTTGGTCTTCACGGCCACCTGCGCGAGTGCCGTAGTAGCTGCAAAGAGCATGAGCACGAGTGCTGTCTTGAGACTTCTGACCTTCATTGTGTTTTTATACCTTTTATATACCTTATGTGTTCCTTTTGTCAGCGGCAGAGGTCGTATCAGTTTAAGGTCTGAAGACAAGAAAGCGGGGGAGTTATTGTATTTTCCCGGCATCGATTGACCTTTTTTTCTTTAATCAGAAAGTGTACTTGTCGGCCTCAAACTTTGCTTTATACGATTAGTTACCGGCCTCAAACTTACACAGGATTATTTTATCGGGCAAATACTGTTTAATGTTGTTAGAAAATATTAACGATTATGGGGGGGGTAATTTTTGTTCTGTTAACATGAAACCTGTGCTAAAACCGTGTTTTTCCCTGATTTATCTTCAGCCGTCTCCCGGTCGCTCCCGAAGTGGAACTGACACGGTTTTTCTTCGCCCGCACGCAGAAGGGTTATTGTGCAGAAGTGGTCTTTTTCATAACTCTCCGCCCGGCGTGGTCGCATCTGAGGCAGCTGCGGAGGGTGGCCCTCACTCCGCTGTAAGCCTGTCCTCGTTCATGCGGAGCATATACTGCTGGATGATGGCCTTCAGCTGCAGCTCCATCTGCTTCTGCGGCTGTATGCGGTGGATGATGTTGTGGCGCTGCAAGGGGTCGTTGCGGTAGTCGTAGATGGCCGTGACGGACGAGCCGTCGAACTGGATGACGTAGTCGCCCTGGAAATACTGGTAGATGCCGTTGAAGTAGTTGACGGCAAAGCGCTGGTGGTCGGGCGTATGGAAAAGGTCGTTGCCGAAAGCCAGAAAGGGCCGGTCGTATCCGAGGTATCCGAGCACGGTGGGCATGATGTCCGTCTGCTGCGCAATGGCCCGCGAGCACCCCTTGAGTCCGGCTCCCGGGTCGTAGAAGATGATGGGCACTGCAAAGCTGCCATAATCTGTCTGGTATTCGGCGTGCGAAGTCTGGTTGGTGTGGTCGGCCGTGATGACAAACAGCGTATTGTCAAACCACGGCTGGCGGGCCGCCTGCTCGAAGAAGAGGCGCAGGGCGTTGTCGGAGTAGCGGATGCACTTGTGGATGGGCTGGCCGCCCTCTTCGGGGAAACGCCCGCGGTAGCGCTCAGGCACAGCAAAGGGATGGTGCGACGAGGCGCTGAAGAGTGCGGCCACAAAGGGCTGGCGGAAGGAGTTGAGCTTGTCGCACATGAAGCGGAAGAACTCCTCGTCCCAGATGGCCCACGTGCCGTCGAAGTCGGCATCGCCGCCGGTGTGCGGGTCGGCATTGTATTCGGTGCGCCCGTAGTACTCCTTGAAACCGGTGGCACGGGCAAAGGCCTGGAAGCCCATCGACCCGTTTTCCGCGCCGTGGAAGAAGGCCGTGTGATAGCCCGCCTGCTGCAGTTCGCCGGCAATGCCGCTCACCTTGTTGAGCGCGGCAGGGGTGACAAAGAAGGGCTCTACGAACATGGGGATGCCCGAAAGCACCGAGGGCATCCCGTCGATGCTCTTGCGCCCGTTGCCCACGGCATTGGTGAAGACGTAGCTGTGAGGGATGAGCGAGTCGAGGAAGGGGGTGTACCCCTTGTAGGCGCCGGCGTCGAGCGAACGGTTGAGGGCACCGATGTATTCGCGTCCGAAACTCTCCATGATGAAGATGACCACGTTTTTCGGCCGCCCGTTTTTCCCTTTGGCAGCCTTTCCGGCAGGACGGTGTATGGGCGAATAGGCCGCCTCCATCTCCTCCGGCGTGAGGTAGGCGGGCACTTCAAAAGGTTTCTTCCCGATGGTGCGGATGATGGAGAAAGGGGTGTTGAGCACCACGGCAGCCTCTACCGGGCGGTTGATGTACTGGTTGGCATTGCTCAGCGTGATGGGGCGCACAGCCTTGCCGATGCCCCCGCGGATGGCAAAGATGCAGAGCGGCACGGCCACCAGCAGGAGTATCACCTGCACCGTGTAGTAAAGGGCCGGGCGGTGCACCTGCGCCTGCACGGCCGGACGGCGGTAGAGCCTCCATACGCCCCACATGAGAAGCAGGAAGAAGAGCGTGAGATACCAGTGGTTGAGCACTTCGGTGCCGATGATGGCGCCGATGTTCCCCTCGTTGCCGAACTCGCTGAAGAGGGTGGCCGTAGTGCGCCGACCGGTGAAGCGGAAATAGACACAGTCGGCCAGGTTGGCCATGGCGGCCAGGCCGTTGAAGAGGACAAACACCACCTTGGCTGCCGTCTGGTAGCCGCGCCGCTCCTTGCCACTCCAAGGGAGGAGCATCATCAGGATATAGAGGGCATTGACATACACCACCGCCGAGGCGTCGAACAACAGGCCTCCGCACAGCATACTCTCCAGCAGGCCGAGCGTCAGATGGTCGGCATAATAGCTGAAGTTCACGGCCAGAAACACGATCCTGCAAAGCATGAATACGGCAAAGGCCAGCACGATGTTCAGGGCAAGTGCCACGGGAGTGTTCAGGGGCGATTCGCCCAGCATCCGGTAGAGTCTTTCTTTCTCCATGATTGTCCTTCTCTCTTGTTGTCTGTAACTTTTCGCTGCAAATGTACGCATTTTCTGAAAAAAGAGCGTACATTTGCAGGAGGAAATGTGAATT
>CAZTPB010000165.1:0-4841 GCA_964614555.1 uncultured Bacteroides sp. | reverse complement strand
TGCAAGGCACCAAGCAAAGCGTGCCCATGTCGAAAGAGTTTGCCGACTTCAAGCAGTATCTGTTAGGACAGTAATATACCCTTTTAGTTTAGAACACAGAGATACAGGGCTTATTTTCTCATCAGACAAGCAGAAACGTGTCTTTTGGGAGAAAAAAATGTAGCGGGCTGCGTGGACAATCGCAGCCCGCTGCAAACGCAATCACAGCCTGCTGCGATTGTCCACGCAGCCTGCTGCATTTTTTTTAGGTTATTCCCGCTCTATTTTGCGGATAGCTCCAGTGGCGGGGTCGAATGTCACTTTGGTGGTGGCATTCTTATTGAAGAGGTCGGTAGCCAATACATCGGTATATCCTAATTGGGCGACAGGAATCTCTTCATCGAAAAGCACCTCATTGTTCCGATAGACCTTCAGCAAAGTTTTCCCTGGAATGTTATAGACCACTCCTTGTGGCCGTTTGGCTTTCTTGTTCGCTTTTTCATCCGGTTGTGGCAGGTTCGTCAGGTTGGCAAGGTCATAATAGACCGGTGCTCCGCTCAAGTCATTGGCTGCAACGATGCCTAATTTTCGGGAGAAGCGGAAGAGTACCTCCCTGTTGGTCTCTTCGCCGGTAGGTAGCAGACGGATGGAGATAGTCCTCTGTTCCCGGTTGGTAATTCCCCTGAACATGGAAGTCAGCGCCTCGTCTTGTGCTTCCAGTGTTTGCAGGATGAGTTTCAGTGCTTCGCCGTCCTTAGGCATATTGTCTGCTTGTCCGCGTATGATGGCATTCCGGCTGTCGCGGATGTTATAGATTTCCTTGGCAACCAATTCCGCCATCTTGGCTGTAGAGGTGGCAGACAGGATCTCCTCTCCCAGCAGTTCTTTCGGGTCGATGTGTTGTGCCGGTTGTAGGGGAGTGGGAGTGGTGTTTACAACTGTTTCTTCCTTCTTGTTGTTGATGGATAACAGCAATCCCTCTTCCGATAATTCCACCAATGGAGCTACACTTTTATCTTTCAACTTGATGGTGTATCCTTTTTCCGGATCAACGATACCTACAGGCTTGATGTCGATGTGTTTGATTTCCCAATAAGTGTCAGGAGTATCAGAAATGCCTTGCAGTCTCAGGTATTTGTTTGCATAATGGCAGAAATCCCCAGGTGTATAGGTCACTTTTTCTGTTACGACGGTGATGTCTATGGCCGTTTGGGGGAGGAAATAAGTGACACCTTCGGCATGGATTCCGGGGATGTATTCACTTACCTCTGTTTGTGCGTTGGCTGTCAGGCAGACAGTCAGTCCGATGGTAAAAAGTAGTTTTTTCATTCCTTATTATATTATTGTTTCCAGCAGTCTCCTTTGGGGAGAAAAAATGCTGATTGTCAATAGCACTTCTGTTCCTTGCTGCCGCAAAGGTACTGATTCTTTTCCAATTTGTTCCATGCCAATGGCAGTTTCTCAATGATGTCACTGGCAATCATGCCGTTTTCTCCTTTTTGTTCGGCTGCGATGTCTCCGGCGACCCCGTGCAGGTAGGTGCCTATCAGAGCCGTCTTGACAGGAGGATATCCTTGAGCCAGCAGACCGAGCAGTATGCCGGTGAGTACGTCTCCGCTTCCTCCAGTGGCCATGCCCGGATTGCCGGTGGGGTTGAAGTGGCATTCGCCTTTTGGAGTGATGACACAGCTCCATGCTCCTTTCAGAATGATGCAGACTTGCCACTGTTTGGCCAGTTCGCAGGCACGGATCAGGCGTTCGTAGCTACCGGAACAGTGGCCGACTAACCGTTCCAATTCTTTGGGATGCGGTGTCAGAATACTCTCTTTGGGTATGAGTGAAAACCAATTTTTATTGGCAGCCAGTATGTTGAGTGCATCGGCATCAATGATGATGGGGTATTCTGTCCCGCTCAACTGTTCGTGCAGAGCCATGGCTGTCTCTGCCCGTTGTCCCAATCCCGGACCTATGGCTATGGCGGTATAGGAGTCGGGGGATATTGGGGTGGAGAAGCAGTGTTCATGTTCGTCGTGTTGCACCATAGCTTCGGGGACAGCGGTCTGCAGGATGGTGTTGTTGTGTTGGGGGGCATGCACCGTCAATCGTCCGGCACCGCTGCGTAAGCATGCTTTTGCAGCCAGCACGGATGCACCGGCCATTCCGTAGCATCCGGCAATAAGCAGGGCATGCCCGTAATTCCCCTTGTGTGAGAATTCTTTCCGGGTTTTCATCATTGGCAGTATTTGTCTGCTCAGAGTGATGTTGTAGGGGCTGTCGGCCTCTTTGATGCCTTGTCGGCTCAAACCGATGTCGAGGCAGAACCACTCACCGATGTACTCTTGATTTTCTGCAAAAAGGAAGGCGAGTTTGGGCATTTGCAAGGTCAGTGTGAAGTTGGCCCGTATGATGTGTGCCGGGATGTTGTAGGTGTTGTCTTCTCCCATCAGACCGGAGGGTATGTCAATGGACACCACGGTGGCCGGCGATGCATTGATGTATTTTACCACATGGGCAAATCCTCCATCGAGTGGCTTGTTCAGTCCGGAACCGAAGAGTCCGTCGATGACCACATCCGTCCGATAGAGGGTGGGTGGTGCAAAGTGGGTCGTCACTTCGGTGAATGATGCATTCGGACAGTCGAACAGACGTTCGGCATTTGTTTCACAGTCCGGACTCAGGGTCCCTTTCGGGTTGAACAGCCAGACCTCTACATGATGTCCGCTTTCGGACAACATACGGGCCACTGCCAGTGCGTCGCCTCCGTTGTTTCCGGGGCCGGCAAATACTTTGAAGTCTCTGGGTTCCTTGAACAGTAGGCAGATGGCATTCGCCAAAGCAGTGGCAGCCCGTTCCATCAGCGCTTCCGAAGAGATGTTTTCCTCTTCTATTGTACGCTTGTCCAGCTCTTTTATTTGTGCAGTTGTCAGTATTTTCATAAATTCTTCAGCTATTTGGATGTAAAAGTAGCTATTTTTTGGGAAATTCTGACAGAAAAGTGGTAATTTTGTGCCAAATTTCTATCCAATACCGTGTTTGCAGCGGTCTGGAAGTTATTTTAGGAGGAAAAATAACATTAAAATAAAAAAAGAATATGTTGAACATTGTCATTTTTGGCGCACCGGGTTCGGGTAAAGGAACACAAAGTGCGCGCATCGTGGAGAAGTTTGGAGTTAATCATATCTCAACAGGGGATGTGCTTCGTGGCGAGATAAAGAATGGTACAGAGTTGGGTAAAACAGCCAAAGGATACATCGATCAGGGCCAGCTCATTCCTGATGCACTGATGATTGATATTTTAGCCAGCGTATTGGATTCATTCAAGGATAGCAAGGGTGTTATTTTTGATGGATTCCCCCGTACCATAGCGCAGGCTGAGGCACTGAAGCGGATGTTGGCCGAACGTGGGCAGCAGGTGTCCGTCATGCTTGACCTCGAAGTGCCGGAAGAAGAACTGATGACCCGTCTTGTCAAACGTGGTCAGGAAAGCGGACGTGCTGATGACAACGAGGAGACAATCAAGAAACGTCTTGTGGTATATCACTCACAGACGGCTCCTCTCATTGATTGGTACAAGGCCGAAGGAAAGTATTGCCACATCAATGGTTTGGGTACGATGGTAGGCATCTTTGAGGAGATTGCCGGCGCAATAGAGAAATTATAAATAGGATAAAGACGGTATGGCAGAAAGTAACTTTGTCGATTACGTGAAGATATACTGCCGCTCAGGAAAGGGCGGACGGGGTTCTATGCATATGCACCGGGCCAAGTATGTGCCCAATGGTGGCCCGGATGGGGGTGATGGCGGACGCGGAGGCGATGTCATCCTGCGTGGTAACCGTAACTATTGGACACTGCTTCATCTGAAATATGACCGTCATGCTTTCGCCGGTCATGGAGGAAACGGCTCCAAGTGCAAGAGCTATGGCAAAGATGGCGAGGACAAAATCATTGATGTCCCTTGTGGCACGGTGGTCTATAATGCCGAGACGGGGGAGTATATCTGCGATGTCACTGCACACGAGCAGGAGGTGGTGCTCCTCAAAGGCGGACGGGGCGGATTGGGTAACTGGCGTTTCCGTACGGCTACCCGTCAGGCTCCACGTTTTGCCCAGCCGGGTGAACCGATGCAGGAACTGACTGTCATCATGGAACTCAAACTGTTGGCTGATGTCGGTTTGGTGGGTTTCCCAAATGCCGGAAAGTCAACCTTGCTCTCTGCCGTATCGTCTGCCAGACCCAAAATAGCCAACTATCCCTTCACCACATTGGAACCGAACTTGGGCATTGTCTCCTATCGTGAAGGAAAATCCTTTGTTATGGCAGATATACCCGGGATTATCGAAGGAGCCAGTGAAGGGAAAGGCTTGGGGCTGAGATTCCTGCGGCATATCGAACGGAATTCGCTGCTGCTCTTTATGGTGCCGGGTGATACGGATGACATTCGTCGCGAATACGAAGTGCTGCTCAACGAATTGGCAACTTTTAATCCCGAAATGATGGACAAGCAGCGTATCTTGGCTGTTACAAAATGCGACATGCTTGATGAGGAGTTGATAGCCATGTTGGAAGAGACGCTTCCTGAGGATCTCCCTCATGTCTTTATCTCTTCACTTACCGGACAGGGGATTCCCCAACTGAAAGATTTGCTTTGGGCGGCTCTCAATAGTGAGAGCAACAAGCTGGCAGCCGTTATCCACGACGAGACATTGGTGCATCGCCCCAAGGACATGAGCCGCTTGCAACAGGAACTGAAGGAAATGGGAGAGGACGAGGAAATAGAGTTTGTGGATGATTGGGAAGACGATGACGAGGATTACGAAGAGCTGGAAGACTTTGAATACGAGGACGAAGCATGATATTCG